>CAYOVG010000035.1:0-29464 GCA_964407285.1 uncultured Syntrophobacteraceae bacterium | reverse complement strand
TCCTTCTGCTCGAAGGCGATGCAAGGAGATGGAAAGATGTGCCGTGGGTTGCGGGAACGATGCTCTTCGCCGTCATTACCGTACCGTGGTTTCTGTCCGTGGAGCGGGAACTGCCGGGTTTCCTCCACCACCATTTCGTCGAACAGCAGTTCGACCGGATAACGCCTCGGACCGCTGAAAGCACATTCACGGCGCTGCCCAGGTGGGAAATCCTCCTGGGGTTTGCCGGATTTATCGGGCCGCTGATCTTTCTGTTCCCCTGGACCGCTGTGGGAAATCGATGGCCATACAGCCGTCGGACGGAGCCGTCGCGGACGGAGCCGTCGCGGACGGAGCCGCCGTGGGCGGAACCGCCATGGGCGGAGCCGCCGCATACCGCTCGATTGCGGGCGGCGCCGAGAGTCATGGGAATACTCGCGATTCTGATTCTTTTGTCCGTTCTTCTATCGTCCGGAAGGAGCCATACGTACACGCTGCCCGCAATGATCCCGGTCATCGTTTTGATAGCGGGCAATCTCTCGAAAATGAACGAACGGCCCGAGGACTATCCTCGTCTCGTATACGCCGTCCCACCGGGATTGCTCGGAATTGTCCTGCTCATCTCCCTGCCGTGGATGGGCTCGATACTGGAAAGAGTGTCTCCGCTCATGGGGGATGCGGGCACGCGCACGGCGGCGCAGGCGGCGATCGGCCTGACGGCCGCTCAGTGCATTGCGGCCGCCGGTTTCATCGTGTGCCGGAAGCCGATCTGGGCGGGATTTCTGCTGGCTTTCACCATGATTCCCGTGACTGTCATGCTCTCGCATATGGAGATGCGTTTCTCGCCCATGGAAAGCCGGGCGTCCGTTTCGTCTTTCATTGTGCGGGAAGTCCCCGCGCACTGGCCTCTTGTGGTGGCGGACCCCGAGGATCGGCAGTTCGAGGGCGCTGGAGGGTGGAATTTCTACACCGGCAGGCAGGTGTTCATGGTGGCTTTCGAACCCTTTCGGACAAAATACCTGCAAGGAACAACCCGGCCCGAATGGATCATGGACCGGGAAGACCTGAAAAGCATGCTGGAATCCGGACGGCCGTTCGTCCTTGCAGCCACGCAGGAGGCCCTCTCCGAGCTTTTCATGGGACCGCTTCCCGGTCCTCCCGTCGCTCGGGACGCCCGGTTCGGATTGTGGATTCTTTGTGGAGATGCACGGGACAACTGTGTGTTTCTTACGGATGGCCTCGGATGACCCTTCGACAAAATGTGTTCACCTTATATAAACCGTTGTCTAATCAGAGTTCGGCCGCTAAACTACGGAGACCGGAAAACAATGAACCCCGAAAAGTGAAAATAGAATTCTGAATTCCCGTTGCCGGGTGGCTCCAGTGGACGATGAACGGACCGTTCGTGGCTCACGATAACTCAAACCCGAACCCATTGCCGTTTGCGGGGCGCTCATACACCATCAAGCTTACTCGTGGCTTACGAGAACCCGAACCCGCAACGCGAAGACCGTTCATGGCCTGCGAGAACCCGCAACTCGTAACCCGCAACTCGCAACGCGAAAACAACCCGAAAGAGGCGCCGAACCAATGACTGGTGGAATTCCATCTCGAGCCCCCAATTTTGGAACCGCCACGATTCTTAAGATCGTTCTGCTTTACGCCGCCTTTGCCGCTCTGTGGATACTGCTGTCCGACAAGGTGGTGGAATGGTCGTTCCACGAGCCGGCGCAGGTCACTCTCGTCAATACCCTCAAGGGCTGGGTGTTCGTTGCCGTCACATCGCTCTTGCTCTATGGGCTTATGCTGCGTCTGACCTGCCGCGCCGATGCGGAACCGGCGCCTGTGCCCGGAGCCGGTTTGAAGCCGGAGATATTTCTGGCTCTGACGGCTCTTACCATTATCATCCTTATGGCCGTAAGCCTTATTCATACGTTCAAGCAGGAAAGAGCCAAGGAGGCTGCTCGCCTTCAGGCCATCGCGGACCTCAAGGCCGGGCAGATCTCGGACTGGCTTCGGGAGAGGGACCGCGACGGGCATTTCGTACAGAGCAGCCGGTTCTTTGCCGAGACCTATTACAAGTGGAGATACGGCGGCGACCCCGCAAGCGGCGAGGTATTGAAGAAGCGCTTGAACGAGTACCGCGAGGACAGGTTCTTCCAGGGGGTGCTCATCCTTGACGAATGGAAGCAGGTGCTGTGGGATTCGGAAGACGGGGGCCCCGATGTCGGCCATGTGTTGCAGGATGCCGCCTCGAGAGCAACCGCCGAAGGCAGGGCGTTGCATGCCGGCCCCTATCTCGATGGGAAGGGGCAACCGCGATTGGACCTGCTTGCTCCTCTACTTCTCGTGAACGCCCCAAGAAAACCGGTCGTTGTTCTGCGCGTCGATTTGAGCGCTTATCTGCTCCCCACGCTCCAAACCTGGCCTGCGCCCGGCAGCAGTGGCGAGACCCTGCTTTTTCAGCGAGACGGCAACGAAGTGCTCTTCATCAATGGGCATCGCCACCGCGACGGCGCACCGCCGTTGCCGCGCGCGCCTCTGGAAGGGGAGAATCCGCCTGCCGCTCGCGTTTTGCTGGGGAAGGCGGAGCAGGGCAGCCCCGTCGAGGGTGTGGACCACCGGGGCGTACCGGTCATGGGAGTGGTGCGGGCGGTCCCGGGCACAGACTGGTTCCTGATGGCCAAGATGGATCTGGCGGAAGTCCAGGCCGAAGCGGGACGAGACGCTCTTTGGATCTCTCTTACCGGCGTACTTGCTCTATTCATGGCCATGGCCGGGTTTTTCCTCTCGCGTAAGAACCGGGAACTGGCTTTCTCACAACGGGAGCGCGATGTTCAGGCGGAAAAGCTGCGCGCATTGCTGTTACTCGAATCCATTGCCGAGAGTTCGGGCGACCCCATTTTCGCGAAAGACAAGGAAGGTCGTTACATGCTCTTCAACCGGGAGGCCGTGCGGGTTAGCGGCAAAAGCCGGGATGAAGTCCTGGGCAGGGACGACTTCGCACTGTTTCCACCCGATCAGGCTGCATCCGTTATTGCCAATGATCGCAAGGTGATGGAGGAAAACCGGGCCGTTACATTCCAGGAGGAACTCACCACGGCCGACGGCGAGACTACTTACCTGGTGACCAAGGGGCCTCTCCACGACGCCACGGGCGACGTGATCGGAATGTTCGGTATCTCTCATGACATCAGCGAGCGCAAGCTGGCGGAAAAGGCCCTGCGGGAAGCCAAGGAGATGCTGGAGCAGCGGGTGGAGGAGCGAACCGCCGAACTGATGGTTACAAACGAACGGCTTACGAGGCAGATACGGGAACTGGAGAGGGCGGAGGCGGCGCTTCAGGAAAGCGAGGACAAGTATCGAAGCATCTTCGCCGCTGCGAAGGACGCGATCATCGTATTTGATTGCGAAACTGGAAAAGTCCTGGATGCAAATGCCTTTGCCTGTGATCTGTATGGATACGCCCGGGAAGAGATGCTGGAGTTGAGCGGTACGGACCTGTCGGCCGAACCGGGGGAGACGGTCCGGGGGCTCGAGACCCGAAGCAGCTGGATACCGCTCCACTATCACAGGAAGAAGGACGGTTCCGTGTTTCCAGTCGAGATCTCGGTAAGCTATCTCACGCAAAAGGGAGTGCGGATTTCTACTTCGGTCATTCGAGACATTACCGAGAGAAGAGAGGCCGAAGAGGCGTTGCGGGCTTCCGAGGCGCAACTGCGCTATCTTTCCTCCAGGCTCATGGTGAGCGTTGAGGAGGAGAAAAAAAGGATCGCCGGAGAACTGCACGACAGCATCGGCTCCACTCTTTGTGCGGTCAGATTCGCGCTGGAGAGTTCTCTCCAGCGGGCAAAGGGGCAGGAGGATACCGGGCTTTCGGGGGCGTTGGAGGAGTTGATACCGCTCGTCCAGCACTGCACCGAGGAGACCCGAAGGATATACATGGACCTTCGCCCCTCCGTTCTGGACGACCTGGGGATTGTGGCCACAATTGCCTGGTTTTGCAGGAAGTTCGAGTCGATCTACTCGGGCATCCGGGTCGATAAGCGAATCGGCGTCCTGGAGGACGACGTTCCGTCCGCTCTTAAGATTGTCGTCTTTCGGATCCTGCAGGAAGCTCTGAACAATGCCGCAAAGCACAGCAGTGCGACTTTGATCGATCTGTCTCTGCAAAACCCGGACGGCGGCGCCATCGAGCTTGTCATAGAGGACAACGGAATCGGTTTCAGCCTGGACGAACCCGGCGAAGGGTTGGGTCTCACCAGCATGCAGGAGAGGGTGGAGTCCTCGGGCGGCGTCTTCAGCATTAAGTCCGCAAGGGGAAAGGGGACCCGCATCCGGGCATCCTGGAAGCCGACCGAGGTCCCGGTAGAGGAGGGGAGGGGAGGGCGTTGACCGGAGAAGCCGGGTAAGACGCTGAAGCACCCCGGCCGCGGTGCAGCAGGCCTCGCGGTGGGCGGCGGAATCGCACGGAAGTCAAGAGACGGCGGAGCCGTATTGCTGTGTGGACGCTTTCCCGCGTATAATGCACTCCGATGATTGGACGGACAAAAACGGATATAGTCCCGTTGCAGGGAAGCCTCATGGAGGAACCACGCTCCTTTAGCGAGGCGGTTCTTCATTTGGAGGTGAGAAGACCGTAAGCAAAATTGTCCGGTGTATGCCGCTACCCGGCAGGGTTAGATTTCAAACGGGGGTCTATTGGCGTCTATTTGCCCGGATGTAGCCGGCTTTTTTTGTCGCTCGAACCCTCTAATGAAAGGGAAAAAGCCGATGCGGAAAGCAAAGTACCTTGTGTTGGCGCTGGTTATGTCGCTCTTTTGCGACCCGTCGTATGCTGCTGAAACCCTCGACATAGCCGTTACCGAGTTCTGTCCTTATCTTTGCGATCCCGCAAGGGACGACGGAAAGGAAGGGTATGTCGCGGAAATCCTGAAATCCGTTTATGAACCGGCAGGATACAAGCTGGAGTTCCACAGGGTCCCGTACGAGCGGGGAATCCTCGGCACGGAGCAGGGGATATTTGACGGGATGCCGATGCTGAATCGACGGAGTTCCGAGAAGATTGTTCTTTCGGAAGATCTGTGCGGCGTTCTGGTTCAGAATTTCTATGTGAAGAAGGGAAATCCGTGGCGCTACGACGGGATGAAATCGCTGGAAGGCATTAACGTCGGATCGGTCGAGGGATACAATTATGCTCCTCTTAGCCCGGATTATGAGGCGTACCTGCGCAAGTACGGCAAAACCGATCCGAAAAGAGTGTTCTATGCGGCAACGGAAGATCCGTCTCTGACGAACCTCCAATGGATTCTGGAGGGAAAAGTCACGACCTTCAACGAATGCGCATCCGTGATCGACTACCTTACCTCGAAGGAGGGGCTGGAGGGCAAGTTCGACGTGGCTGGGACCCTGGGCGTTCTGGAAAACTACATGGGAATCTCCCCGCAACGGCGGGACTCCCGGAAGCTGGCGGAGCTTTTCGATCGAGGAATGAAAGAACTGAGAGAGACGGGCCGTTTGGATGCCATCCTGGGCGGGTACGGTCTGCAAGACTGGAAGAAATGAGGCGGACATCTTCCGGCAGGCGTTCGAAGTCGTCGATGATCTGCTGTGCGGGCAGGTTTAGGGCGCCTCGACCATCTTTCCGTCCGGCAGGAGGCGGAAGCGCCGGTGGCGCCAGCGCACGGTGCTCGTGAGAAGACTCAAGAGCCAGACGGCGGAATTGAGCAAGTCCTTGAGCGGCAGCAGCCAGGCATAGCGCATGATCTCATCGTTGTGGACAACCGCGCGGTTGATGAAAGCAAACGTCAAAAAACGGACGCCCAGCACCAGCAGGAAGAGAGCGGCGGAGGCGAAGGAGAACCCCGACAGGATGAGGAGCAACGTCGCCAGGGTCGTCCCGTGCGTGACGATGGATGCGGCGTATCCGCCGGGACGCGAGGCTTTCTGCGTGATGCCCCAGCGAAGGTGCTGGAGGAAATAGTCGCGGAAGCTGCCGACGGTGGAAACATGGTCGACCAGCAGGGCAGGGAGGTGCACCGAATAGCCGAGGCGATGGATGCGGTTGGCGATCTGGTAGTCGTCGGCCAGGTACTCCGAGATGGGTTCCAACCCGCCGATGGCTTTCAGCATGGTCCTGGTGGTGCAGATGGTCGAGCCGAACCCGTAGGAAATCCCTTCGAGTTTGCGGCCCAGCAGCACGTTCGGTATGAAGTCCGTCTGGATGAACAGGGACTGGAGCGCGGCGGGAATGCTCCTTATGCCGACGCCCCGGTAGAGGCACGTGACGACGCCGACCCCGTCGCGCAGCAGACCGCCGACGACCCGCTGCAGATAATCGGGTTCAAACCGCATGTCGCTGTCGTTTATCACCAGGGTGTCGTAGCGGGCTTCGCCGATGGCGCTGATGAGGTTCCCCACCTTGTAGTTGGGGCCGCGGTTATTCCTGGTGAGCACCCAGCGGATGTCCCGGTCGGGGTATCGCTCCTTGAGTTCCTCCACTACGGCCAGGGCCGGATCGTTGGCGTCCGATGTGGAGAAGACGATCTCGTAGCGCGGATAATCCTGATTGCACAGGCTGACGAAATTTTCGAGGTGGCCCGGTTCCGCGCCGGCAACCGGTTTGATAACGGAGACCGGGGGAAACTGCACAGCCGCCTGCCGCGCCGACTCGGGTCGGGCGGCGGGGCCGCTCTTTCGCTCTCCGCCTCCGTCCTTCCCCTCGTCTCTCACGAAAAAATCGAGCACGCACCAGGTAGACGCCAGGTAGTAGAATAGGGAACACACAACGAGAAGCAGCAGGACCGCGCCGGGCGCGCCGAGGGCCATGTTCGACAACTCGCTCATGACTCGCCCCGGCTGCCGGGTTGCGGCTGAAAGCCGCTCCCGCGGGAAAGAACTTCCTGGTCCGGATATTTCTTCAACATTCCTCCTCCTCGACTTCTCGCAACGGGAAAGCCCGCCCGTCCACGGCCGACTGGACCACCGGGACCGGATTGCCCGTATTCTTCTCCGTCAGGAATGCAACGTAGTTGAGCAGCCCGACTCCGGCCCAGAAAATCTGCTCCAATCTGAGCATTATCCCGTAGGCGAGCCCCATGACGCTCTGGAATCCCAACGCATTGAACGCGATGACCCTCGTGGCCTCCTGCACCCCGATTCCCAGCGGAATGGCGAAAGACAGCAGATCGAACCATGTTCCCAGGAACCAGATTCCCGCCGCGGCCCGCAGGTGAGATTCCCCCGTCACCAGGTAGAAGAAGTACCACGACTGAATGATCCCCATGCCGTAAGCGACCATGCGCCACATAATTGACAGAGGCAGGTCCATGGGGCGCTCCCTGTAGAAGGCCTGCAATGCACGATCGACTTCGGTGATCTGGTGAGCGGCGTTCGCCAGGCGAGCTCCGCCTATTTTGCGCGCAACCACCCAGCGCACCACGGCGCCCAGTTTGCCGTTCTTCTGGACCAGCAGGAAGCCGATGACCCCGGAGAGCAGGATCGCGCTGCTCACGAGCATCGCGGGCCATGCCCCGGGCGGCATCTTCACTCCCCATAGCGTAAGAATGGAGCCGGCGCTCACGAGGAGGATCTGCGCCAGCGCCTGGGAAAGCTTCCCGATGATGACCCCGCTCGCCGCTTCGGTCCCCCCTTCCTTTTGCGACAGGAGAACGCCCTTGGCGATTTCGCCCCCTACCGTGGCTGTGGGCGTCAGGTAATTTATCGATGTGCCCGCCAGGTTTATGCGGAAGAGCCGAATGAAGGAGAATTTACGATGGGGACCGGAGAGGCAGTAGCGCCATCCCACCGTGTGGAATATGTCGGCCACGCCTTCGATGAGCACCAGGGGCACGAGTCCCCAGCCCAACTGCGCCATTTCATGGATGAGCTCCCGGTAGCCGATCTGGTGGATCAGAAGGCCCAAAAGCCCTATTCCGAGAAGGACGGTACAGACATTGAACGTTTTTTTCATCAGTCCCAACTTACGGTTTCTTCACGGCCTTCATGCCGTACCGCGCGAGGCGGACGCCGTGAACAATGGCCGTAATGGCGGCCCAGACCGCCGCAACGGCAAACGTGTATAGAGGATAACCGGCCGAAAAGCCGGCGATGAACATCATTCCGTAAATATTGCGACGCCCCCCGATCCGCCGGAAAGCGCCGTCGAACGGACTGAAAAGGTCAATGCTTTTTCCGTGCCACTTTCCCGCCAGCGTGTAGAGAACATTATCCACCGTATCGGAGACGATCATCAGGGCGGTGAAAAGAAACGGCGCACCGCTCCCGGGAGCGACGGAGGCAAGTCCAGCGCCGATCGCCAGGTACAGGCCGGTCTCGCAAAAGTAATCGACGACATCCTCATGCCTGCCGAACCTGGAATACTGCAGCTTCGTGCGGGCCAGCTTGCCGTCCACTCCGTCCAGGATTTCTATGCAAAACATCAGGAGCGCCCCGGCGACAAAATGGGCATTCAAGAAAAACCATGCAGTCACTATGGTAACCACTATCCCCATGCAGGTCACCATGTTGGGCGTAACGGAGGTGTTGCAGAGCAGGTAAGTCAGCCGGTTTTCGAAAAAGGGGTCGATGTATTCGGCCGGAAGGTCCATGACGTGTTTTTGCTGGCATCGGATCAGCAACCGGGTCGCGTCCCGCGCGTCCTTTCCGTCTCTGATTTCCATGAAGTAGGGGATGAGCGGACCTCTCAGTTCGGGCGAGAAAGGGTCGAGATCTTCCGGAAGAACGGCCGCATACCGCTCGTGAACCGGGGAACCGCTCCCCTCCTTGCGCCGGGCGGGAAGGTCCTCCCGCAGCAACAAGCCCGCACGGATGGTCCCGTTCTTCTCATCGTCCGGATTCATGAACGCGAGAGCGGGTTTCCGGGAAGAGGCCAGGACCCGCAGGATGCGGGGGTCCACGATGTGCGCGGCATCGATATACAGAAACCTGCTTTCAAGGTTTCGCAGGAAGAGCAAAGCTTCGGGAGCGAAAGCGCCGCCTCCGCTCACCCGCACTTCCGTGAGGCGCATCGGCCCGCGCCGCATCTTGATCGCCGGATCACCTCGGCGCGAATGCGGCACAAGGAGGATAACCTCCTCCATTCCCATATTTTCCAGGTAGTACAGAAACCTGGCAACCGGAGTTATGCCGCCGACCTTTTCCCACGCGCCGGACCGGCATGCATTGAGGACGGCTTGCCGCGGCATCGAAGGAACGTCGGCCCCGGGGATCATTCTCGCCGGGCTGTCACTGTTCGCGGGATCCGGGCCGGGGGGGAGAAAAACCATCGCTCTATCGCCCTCCCCATCAGGCTACTTCACGCGCCACATCGACCGGGCGCGATCCTTCCCTGCTGGAGCGGTAAGCCAGATGGATCAGCTCCGTACACCACTGCGCTTCGGTAAGATTCGCGTTTTTGCCGTTTCCGTTGCCGTTCGCCCTTAAAATCTGGTGCTCGAACCTTTCAATCACGGGCCTCATCCACTCGGGATGGTGCGACCCCGCCGAGAGCGGCTCCTTGAAGTCGAATCGCACCGGTTCGCAGCTGCACGACCGTAGCATGATGTGATCGTCATTGATGCAGATCGATCCCTTGTCGCCCTCGATGAAGCCGTGGTTCCTGCGGCATGACGCATTCCAGGTAAGGTGCAGGTGCGCCACGGCGTTGCGGAACCGCATTTCCAGGTCCACCGTTTCCTCGAGGTCCGGGTCCGAGGAGGAGGTGCTCTCCATCTTCGCCGAGATCGTCACCGGAAGCTCCCGCATGAGGGAAAGAATCACGTAAAGATTGTGCCAGCCGTGATCGATGAGTATGCCCCCCCAGGCGAGGTTCTTCTGCCTGCGCCAGTCGGAAGCTCCTCCGCCGGAATTGGGCGGACGAAGCACGTTCAAGGAGATGGCCTTGATGGACCCGATGCCGCCGTTGCCGACCAGTTCCAGCACCTTCACCCAGAGCGGCGCGTACTTCCAGTTGTTGACCGTGAAGACGACGCGTCTCGCCCGTTCCGCCTCATGACTTATTCGCCTCATGTTCTCGACGGAGTTCGCCAGGGGCTTTTCACAGAACACATGCAAGCCCGATTTGAACGCGGCAAGGGTCAGGTCCACATGATAACATGGAGGCGTGCAGATATCGATGAAGTCGAGGCCGTTATTGACGAACAACGTTTTCACATCCGAATACACACGGGCATCGGGGAGAAGCTCCCTGGCCAACAAGGCCCGGTTCGGGTCCGGCTCCACTACCGCATCGATGGTGAAACGCCCGTACTCCTGCCAGGCGGGCACGTGCGCATAGGCGGCTACATTACCGAAGCCTATGATGGCGCCACGCAAAGGGATATGCTGATGAGGGCTATTTCCGACCATCTTCCGTTTTCCTGCTCCTGAGTAAGAAAGATACTGGATACCAGCCTGCTGATGCTGTTCTACTTATACGGCACATGATCCACGACGAACTGGAAGACCTCGTCCAGGATCCCCAGCCCCTCGTCCGCTTCTTCCTTGCCGAGGATCAGCGGCGGATTGATGCGGAAATGGGCCTTGTAGTTCATGGATACCAGCCCCCGCTTGAGGGTTTCCAGGAATATCCGCGTCGTGACAGCCTTGTCGAAGGGTTCCTTGGTCTTGCGGTCCTTCACCAGTTCGACCCCGATGAGGAGACCGCGGCCGCGGACATCGCCTATGAATTCGTACTTCTCCTGGAGGCGGCGGAGCCCCTGCAGCAGGTGCTCTCCCACGATCCTGGAATTCTCCACGAGGTTTTCCTCGATAATGGTCTGAATAGTGGTAAACGCCGCGGTAGCGGCCAGCGGGTTGCCCCCGTAGCTGCTCGAAGACGAACTCGGGTTCGAAAACGGCTTGCTGGCGGTGATTTCTTCCGTCGAAACGAGACCCGACACCGGGAATCCCGATCCGAAACCCTTTCCGATGGTCATGATGTCGGGACGGATGCCCACATGATTGGAGCCGAACATCTTGCCGGTGCGGCCGAACCCGGTGATCATCTCGTCCGCTATGAGGAGCGCGCCGTTTTCGCGGGCGATATCCACAAGGCCGGTCAGGAATTCCGACGGCGGAATCACGTTGCCCGCCGTCCCCTGGATGGTCTCCACGATGATGGCGGCAAGGCTTCCCGCCGTGTTGTGCCTGAGCATCTTCCGCACGAAGTCGAGGCAGAAAAGTCCGCACCGGGGGTATTCCATCTCGAACGGGCACCGGTAACAGTCCGGATACGGGGCGAGATGAAGGCCGGGATGCAGAGGTCCCCAGTTCTGCTTGAAGGAATCGCCTATTACCCCGAGGACGCCCCCGCTCTTGCCGTGGAACCCGTTCCAGAATCCCAGTACCTCGAACTTTCCCGTATAGGCCTTGGCGAGCCTGAGAGCGGCTTCGACCGACTCCGCGCCGCCGCTGTACAACTGGGTCCTGTTCAGCCCCTCCGGCGTTATGGATGCAAGGAGGCGAAGCAAGCCGGCACGGTTGGGGGTCGTGAAGCTTCCCACCGACACCCTGTCCAGTTGCTCCTTGAGGGCCGCGACATATTTGGGATGCGTATGCCCCAGGCTACAGACGGCGATACCGGCCATGAAGTCCAGGTAGCGCCTGTCGTCCATATCGGTGAGGTAGCAGCCCCGGGCTTCCTTTATGGTCAATTGCGATAGCTGGGATACTTCCTGGAGACCGGGCGACATGAACTGCTGTTCTTCCCGGCAGAACTGAGCTGATTTCGTTTCCACTCTTACCCCTCGATCGATAAAATTCCCCCTCCGGGGGAGAATCCCCTATTTCAGAAACGTACCGTCGGAGAAACCCACGGATGCCCCCGCCATTGGGAACTCGCCAAAGTCGATAACCCCCATCACATACTGAGCGATGCTCCTTGCCGCCGACTTGCAGCACCTGGAAAAGCTGGGCCAGTCGTTGAGGTCGATCAGCATCACCTTGCCCTTGGGCGTCAAAATGGCGTCTCCGCCGTATATCTCCAATCCCACGGACCTGGCCGCCTTCGTCGCTATCAGGTGAAGCGCCGCCATCTCGGAGGTGACGTCTTCACCCGTATCGGCCAGAAAAGCCCGGAAATACTCGTCCTGCCCCACTGCATAGAATTTGATCACGTGGCCGGCCACATGCTCCTGGACCAGGATCTCCCTGATCCGCCGAAGGCGGAAATATCCCAGAGCCTCGGTCAGCTCCGCCTCGGAGGCCACGGAAGAAACGTCGCCGTCTTCCATCGCATGCACATCGCCGCGCTTCAGCCACAGCCGGCCCGGCAGATGGCGCGGAATTCGGCTCTCCGCCTGCCTCAGGGAGGCGATATAACCGGGCGGCATGGGAATCCCCGACTTCTGGAGAGCGCGCAGCAACGGCTTTCGATAGCAACTCCGGATCGACTGCACGGAATTGAACACACGTGTCCCCTGCATGCTCCATTTGCCGAGCATGTCGAGCACGCGGTCCGACTGCGCCATATTCAGCACGTAATCACATCGAAGTCCGGCAAGATTCACGGTATCGGCCGAAACAGCCTCACCTGTAGCCCCCATGCCGGCCAGTTCCGCCAGCGTGGTGTCCAGAATAGCCGCATCATCCCCTACTTTGCCCGGTGAGAACGCTTGCTCACGGTAAATACCCAGCACGGTAACAGGCTTCATGCTTCGTTGATCTCTTTTAAGTATGCTTCCGCCTTCGCGATATCTTCAGGATAATCCACATCAATCGTCTTGGAGACCAATTGGCCGTAAACGGGAAAACCACTATCGACCAGCAACCCCAAAAACCGGCGCAATGCACTGAACTCTCTTCTTCGCGCCTCGTCCATTATCGAGAAAACGTCAGGCGTAAAATAGTAAAAGCCGGCGGTGATGAAACGGCTACCCTCGGCGGCTTTCCCCATCGCAGTAATTCTGTCGCGGGCGTCGACGTTCACCCACAACGGCTTCTCATCGTCGACGAAGTCCGTCAGGGCCAGGACCGCCTTCGCCCCGTCGCGCGACCTCGCGCCTTCGAGGAAGTCTTCCAACACTCCACGCCTGAATACGGCGTCCACCGTAAGCAGGATGAAAGGTTCATCCCCCAGAAGCGGAGCCAGTTGAAAAAGGCTTTCCATGGAACTCGGCGTGGTCTTGACCACCATCTCGACCGGAACGGGCCACGCGACCGACGCCAGGTAGTCGGCCACGCTCCGGTTTATCTCGTTCACTATACACGCAACCGACGAAACCCCCAGGTCGGCCGCCGCTTCGATGGTCCTCGCGATCATCGGCTTTCCGCCGACCTGCACCAGTGGTTTGGGCGTCGCCACGCCCGATTTCGCCAGGCGCTCACCAATCCCCGCTGCGATTATTCCCGCTTTCATGATACGAGAGCACCGAGTTCGACAAGGCTCGAAATGCAGCCGTCGGGTGGAGCCGGATTTTCCGGCAGCCGCGGATTAGGTCCCTTCATCCATATCGCCTTCATTCCCATTCGTTGGGCCGGAACGACATCCCTCTCATATGAATCACCGACAAAGATAGTATTCTCCGGATGGCGATCAAGCTTCTCGAGAGCCATTCTGAAAATATCGGGGTCGGGCTTGCTGATTCCGACCTGAACGGAGTCGAGGATGACATCCAGGTGCTCCGAAAGCCCCGCCTCGCGGCACAGAACGGCTACATTGCCATAAAAATTCGATATCACGCCCATCCGGAACCGGTCCCTCAATCCTCTCAAAATCCCGGCATTGCGGGCCAGCACGGACTCGGTGCGGGAACAGAAATCGTCCGCCATGAATCGCAACGCCTCTTCATTTTCCAGTCCGAGCATCGAAAACTGCAGCCGCACGTGGTGGTCCATCAGAGGCCGCAGACCGAGCGCGTTGACTCCGGGGTCCGCGCAACACAGTTCGTCCGCCCGATAGAACACACGCTTTATATCTTCACGCGCAATATCGAGCCCCGCCTTTTCGTACAGCTCGTAGAACCGGTCGAGCCAATGCTCGCCGTCGGAGTCCAACGTACCCCCGAAGTCGAACAACAGAACTTTGCACGCCGAGAAATCCGCCGTTCCCATACGCATGAACCTAACCGCCGAACCGCTGAAAGACCGCGGTCCCGAACTCCGTTCCATTCCCCGCATATTGGCCGATTGGCTCAAACGGAACTCCAAAAGCCAAATTATACACGGAAAATCAGCACTCGACAAAAAATAATTGCTCTCAGCAAACAATACAATCGCCCGGAACGAACGGCGCTCCCGAAATCCACTTCCGGGAAACCCCGCATCACACCTGCACAGGCGCCGCATTCATCGGTACTCGGGCAATTTGCAACCTGAATGTTCTATAATATATTCGGTCCCAAACCAAGCATTTATTTCGGATACCGAAATAAAACAAAAAAACGGCCCGCACGGATGCCGTCGTCAGCGCGATGGGCTGTCGCAGCCTCTCTCCCTGCGGGTCCTGAGATAACTCAAAAACTCCCCGCCCTCGCGGAGTCTTCGCGCCAGCACCCGCCGGTCCGTCGCCATCTCGCGAAGCATGCGCAGGATGGGCTTCGGGCGAAAATAGAACCGGCGGTACATCCGCTCGACCGCCTCTTCGATCTCCTCGCTGCCGAGGTCCGGATAGTGCAGAGTCGAAACCTGGATTCCGCTTTTGGTCACGTAGCCGCTTTCGTCCAGCCAGCCGTTTTCCACCGCCTGCCGGTACAGTTCCGTGCCCTGAAACGGCGCTGCGATGGACACCTGTATGGTGTACGGGTCCATGGCCTGGGCAAACCGTATGGTCTCCTCGATCGTTTCCTTGGTTTCGATGGGGAGGCCCATGATGAACGTCCCGTGGACCTTGATATCCAGCTTGCGGCAGTTCTTCATGAACTCACGGGCGGATTCCAGGGTCACTCCCTTCCGGATGCGCTTGAGGATTTCACGGTTGCCCGATTCGAACCCCACCACGAGCAGTCGCAGGCCGCAGTCCTTCAGTTGCCGGAGGGTGTCGTAGTCGAGGTTGGCGCGGGCGTTACAGGACCATGTGAGGCCGAGCCCCTGGAGCCCCTTGCCGATCTCGACGGCGCGCTCCTTGTCCGCCGTAAACGTATCGTCGTCGAAAAACCACTCACGGACCTGGGGAAAGAGGTCCTTTCCTTCTTCGACTTCGCGGATTATCCGGGCCGGACTCTTGGAACGGTACTTATGGCCGCCGATGGTCTGGGGCCACAGGCAGAAAGTGCACCGGGCGGGGCATCCCCTGCCGGTATAGAAGGATATGTACGGGTGAAGAAGGTAGCCTATGAAGTAATTCTCGATCGTGAGGTCGCGGTGGTAAACGGGTAGGACGCCGGGGAGCGCGTCCAGGTCCTCCAGCAGCGCCCTGTCCCGATTGTGCCGGATTCCACCGCCGTTCGCGCCGAGATAGCTGAGGCCGTCGATCTCTTCGTACGGTCTGCCCTGGGCCACCTCCAGGCAGGTGTAGTCGAACTCGCCGCGGCACACGAAATCAACGGCCCCGGATTGGGAGCGCCTGAGGGTCTCCTCGGGCAGGATCGTTACATGAGCGCCGACGAACCCGATCCGCGAAGAAGGATTTCGCGTCTTGATCGCCTCGGCGCACCGGACGTCGTTTCCGAGCGAGGGGGAACTCGTGTGAATTATAATGAGTTCGTAATCGGCGGCGATGCGGAGCACATTCTCCATGCTCATCCCGTCCGCCGGAGCGTCGATCAGCTTGCTTCCCGGAATGAGGGCGGCGGGCTGCGCCAGCCATGTGGGATACCAGTACGACGTTATCTCCCGTCGTGCGGGGAATCGCGCCCCGGCTCCTCCATCGAATCCTTCAAAGGACGGGGGGTTGAGAAAAAGTGTCCGCTTCATGACAACCTGCTTTCCACGTTGTTTCCCGATGTCTTCAAATCGCACTTCTCCGTTCCGGGTCTTCGAGACCAACGACCCGTAACAGGGCGCCGGGATACGGCAATAACGATAACCGGAAAGGCCCGCCTTTGCGGGACAGTCCCGGGCAGCTATCAAAAAATTTACCGTCCACTAGCAGACTTACACCTGCTTGTCAATCACGATGGCGCAGGATTGCGATGATACGGTAAAAAACCTGTCTCTCATCCGCGCATTTTCCGCATGCCCGCAAAGCGGCGGGTTGATAGGCTCGTTCATCGCTCATTCAAAATTTTGCCGGGTAATCTTCTACCATGTAACAATGTACGTACAGGAATCGCCACCCTTCCAGCGAGTCGGCGCATTCGGGTCGAGAACGACGTTCACGGCCCACTTGGGAGCGAACTTCCCCGCCACGGCAAGGATTATACCCAGATCGAAATCGGATGGATACGGATTTCGGCAATACATCGTCCCCGACCTGGGGCCGGTGGATTCGAAACGGTAGCACCCTATTTCTCCTCCACGATGGTTCATGTGGTAGGCGACGTCTATGGATGCAAGGGCCTCCTCGACGGTGGTGATGCCGGGGGGCCACTGGGCGTTGTTCGGGATCTTCATGCCGATCATTTTGAGAGTAGCCGGTCCCACTTTCCCGGCTATTGCCTTGAACGCATCCAGCCATGCCTGTTGCGGATACCACCGCCCGGGACTTGGATCGACGATGCCGTTTTCCGATAGAATCTGCCGTCCGAAATCGGCAAATGCTCCCATGCCCTCCACCACGGCCAACACGGTTTCGCCATTGACCTCCACCCCGGGTTCGAACGCAAGGAACTCAGCCACTCATCTCCTCCTGCTTGATCGCATAATCCAACGCCTTCTTAGCTACTAGTATATAGCACTCTGAGCAATGTATCACAATCAAATCCTTTCGCTTTTTTTTGAGTATCTCTTCTTTCGTCGGCAGGCGTGGGGAGGACGGGGCGCCGGCTCGAGTTCGGCGACGTCATTCCCAAGTAGCGCATAGGCGTGAACGTAAAGGTCCGCATGTGGTAACGGGCAGTAACGGCAGGGCGGGGTTTCGTCCCCGCCCTGCCACTGCATTGACCCTTTTAAGGGTGGGGGAAGAGGATGTTTGTATTGAGGAGCCTCAAGGGGAGAATCGCTCGGTAACTTCAGGGGGACTCGAGCGCCACGCCGTGCTCCCGATCTCCGTAGCGCATCAGCCGTTTATTCGGAGGGCGCCGCCTTTAAGGGCACAACAAAGAACGAAATGTGAACGCAACGTTCCGGAGAGACCGCATGCGGCCGGTCTTCATCATCCCGGACCCTCCGTCATGACGGCGACCTCAATTTGTCGTACGGCAACACCTGGCCCGGCCCCGCCTGCGTGCGTACGCAGTGGATCACCTTCACCACGTCGGGGTTCGCAATCCGGTAGAAAACCTGGTTGCCGTCCCTTCGGGCTGCCAGTATGCCCTTGGATTTCATGAGATTCAACTGTTGCGAAGTGTAAGGTTGGGGGGTGCCCAGGGTCCGGCACAGCGCCGACACCGTCATCTCTCCGCCCTCCAGGGAGTCAATAATTCTAAGGCGCATCGGATGAGCCACGGTTTTAAGGATCTCCGCGGCTTTTTCCAGCCGTTCCGATTCCAGTGTATGAGCTTTCGATCCACTCGCCATGGTGCAATCCTTTTCCTGTATCATGACTGGCGATCATGACCGCTTTAATAATCATACGATGACCATGATTACTAATTATATAATAACATCGATATATTCCAATATAGAGTGACCTCTCGAAAAAATACCTTTTGCGGCACGGTTCATAGACCGCGTGTTTGAGGCGACACCCGAGAGGACGCACCGTCATTCCCGGGCCGGCGGGAACCCGGGCTTCTCGAGGTTTCCCGGCCCCCGCTCTCCGCCTGTGCGGGGACAAGCTTCGCGGGGGCGACCCTGAAGCGTCGCTCTGTTTTGAACCATGCCGGTTATGCAATCCCCGGTCCAAACAGACTCTCTCGTTGCCCGCCTTCGAGAACTCCGGCAAAAGCCGTCTCCCGGAGTCAGGGCGGCGACTCTGCGTTTGTAGCGGTCAGGTGGTGACTATCGTGAATGGGGACAATCGTGCTCGGTATTCGTCTCGTCGGCAGTCGGGAACACGCCGTGGACGTCTCGCAGGGAGTCGGGAATACGGCGCAAATCCATAGCCGTCCCTCGCTGCGACAGCGTATGGAGACATGACGGGGAATGCGCGCCCGGCTGCTCTGGAGAACCTGCCTTTTGCGGTAGGATACAGGTGCTTCGCCGTAGCTCAACTTGACGCCTATGGGGTGGAAAACCAAACCGGCATTAGCCGCATCAAAATGGCTGGTCCCGGTCAGGAGGCATCGCTTTCTTCCTGCAACGTCCTCTGCAACCTCTCCCTCCCTTCGCTCAGCACTTGATCGTACAGCGCCTCCAGTTTGCCGTTGCGGCCCCGCAGACCGGCGACGACCTTCTCCGTCCAGTCGAGATAGGCGATAAGCCTCGCCGGCGGCCAGTCATGGGGAGGGGTGTTGATGATGTCGTGGATGTTCGCGATCTTGTCGGCGATTTTTACCTGGGCGGCTTCCGGGCTCAAGGACGGGGCATGCTCGATCTGCAGCCGCTTTCGTTCCGCTTTGGGCAGGCTCTTGTCGTCCGTAACCTCCCGCACGAGGGACAGCACACGGTCACCGAACCTGCTCCGGATCTCATCGGGCGACGTCGAGGTATCCTCCAAAACGTCGTGGAGCAGGGACGCGGCAAGCACTTCGATGTCGCGCACCTCGCCCGCATGCCAGAGCAGGGAGGCTACCCTTATGGGGTGGTTGATGTAGGGCGCCGCTTCCCGGCCCTTCCTGCGCTGGTCCCGGTGGCGTTCCGACGAAAACTCCAGGGCCGAAAAAACAAGCGAAAGATCTCTTTCGGAAAATTCCATCCGCTATTCCTCCATTTGACCGCTATATTCAAATACCTTATACTAAAACTCTTTTATAGTGTCGAGGCGAACTCAAGGCTCTCACCTCCGCCGTCGCCATCCGGCCTCCCGAAGCGGTTCCTCCGCGTCCGTGCAGGCGGCCGGGCGGCATGATCGCGCAGGTGGTCCGAGCGCCGACGGCCGGAGCTCGACCAGCCGGGCGGGAGCCGGAGAAGCCCTGGAACCGTCGAACCCAACCCGAGTCTCCCTGTCGAAGTCATGGATAATGGATAGTAGTGGTCCCGAGGTCCTGATCGTCGAGAGCTACTCCACGATCAGGAAGACGATAAAGCGAATGCTCTCCGACATGAGGTTCTTCGGAGGCATAGAAGAAACAGGCGACGGAGAAGCCGCGTGGAACCAGATCAAGGAGCGGTTCACGAACCAGTTCGCCCTCGTGGTGGCCGATCTCCATACGCCCAAGCTCGATGGTTTGGGACTCATCAGGCGTTGTCACAACAGCGTCTTCTTCCGGGACATTCCTTTTCTGGCCACCACCTCCGAACCGAAACCGGAACTGCTGGCGGCGATCAGCGAGTACGGGGTCCGGGATTGCGTCGTGAAGCCGTTTTCCATGAAGGTCCTCCAGGACCGTGTGGTCAAGATCCTTCGACGGGTCAGAGACCCCGGGGAGAAAGCCTACAAGGAAATAACCCGCCTCAACGAGGAGGGAGACTTCGAACGGGCTTTCAAGAAGTTCGGTTCACTCGGCGCGGAAGACGTATCCAATCCCAAGTGGCTCAACCTCAAGGGCGAAACCTTGATGGGAATCGGTAAATTCGCCGAAGCCAGGGAGCACATCGAAAAAGCTCTCATGGCGTGCGAAATCTACCTCATGGCTCTTACCAACTTCGCAAAGCTGCACGAAAAGATGGGAAACCTCCGTGAAGCCGTGGATGCGTTGGAGAAGGCGGACACGATCAGCCCGCTGATCGTCGAAAGGAAGGTCAAGCTCGGCGACATGCTGATGGAAGTCGGCAGGCCCGACGAGGGAAAGGCGATGCTGCAAAAGGCCGTCGCGCTGGCTCCCGACGATACCGAGATGCTGGTGAAGATTGGCGACATACTGGCGGGAAGGGGCTATACGGAGGAATCGGAAGAGCTGTACAGGAAGGTCATTACCGAAAAGGCGGTCAACGTCGAAGCGTACAACAAGATAGCCATGTCGTTGCGGCAGCAGAGGAAGTACAAGGAGGCGGAAGACTGCTATCGGGCGGCCCTCAAGCACTACCCGGACAACGCCGTGGTGTATCACAACATGGGCGTTCTCTACCTCGTGTGGGAGGAAAAGCGAAAGGAAGCATGCAAGTACTTCACCAAAGCCCTGCAGCTAAACCCCGAATTGACGAGGTCCAGGGATATGATCGAGCAGCACTGCGGGAAAAAGAAATAGCGGGTGGGCGAAGCCCCGCGGCCCGGCTTCTCGGCGCGGCCGTTACGGCTCCGCGGCATCGGGGGCTCCACCGGACGGCGGCGGCGCTACCGGACCCTGCCTTGCCGGCCGGAGGATGATTCTGCCGGTGGGCAGCGCTACGCTTTTGCCCACCCTGCGCCTGATTTACGAAAAAGCCGGCGGGGCCGGCCGCTATCCATAGAGGCCCTTTATACTGCGGTGGAGTTCGAGGGTCTTTTCCCTCCTGGCCCTGTCTCTGTCCTTCGCTATTTCATCCAGTTCTTCCCGGAGGAGTGTGAGTTCGGGAGCGTCGTGAGGTTTTCCGGCGCGGTGCGCATCGATGAAGACCCTGTAGATGTGCACCATCCTGGAGATCAGGCTGACGGCGTATTCCCTGCCCTGAAGCTTCAGGGTATGAATACCCACGTCCATGTAGTCCCACAGTTCCTTGCCGTTGATGGCGAACGCCACGTTGGGGCGGCGGCGAATGCGGTCGTTTATGCTTTCGATTTCGGAATCGCTTCGTCCGCGTTGCTCGAGCACCTTGCGGCGCTGCTCGTCCGTGAGGAGGCAAAGCCGAAGGCAACTCCCGCTACGGTCCGGCCAGCCTTCGTATTCCACGATTTCGTTTCCGTCTTCATCACGGTAGGTGCGTACGATGTACGAATCGCTGATGAGTTCGTGGAACGCGCAGTTGCCCACCCCGCCCACGCACCGGTTGCCGTGGATGAGGATCTCGACGTCGACCCCGAGTTCGTCCGCCGCGGATTTGAAACTGCGGAGCTTTTCCACGGTATCGATTTCGGTGCTCGCTACAATCATTCCAGCCCCATAGCCTTTGTACTGCGCAATCTGAGCCTTCGTCTGGATGTTGCACCCCACACTGGCGTGGATCAGCAGGCCGGGGAAATTCTTGTCAACCATCCGCATGACCGCCGGCGTCTTGACGATTACGCCTTCCGCGCCCCATGCAGCATATTTCGCTATCTTGCCCATCAGCACCATCTGCCTGTCGGGCGGCACTTCCGCATTGATGGCCACGCGCACCTTCCCCTGGTAGGTTGCGGCCAGTTCAATGGCTTCCTTTATCCGAGAATCCTCTAATTCCCAGGCGCACTTACGGCGACTGAACCCTTTTGCGCCTACGTAAACCGCGTCTGCCCCCTGAGAGAAAACAGCATCAACCATCTCGATACTACCACCGGGCGCGAGGAGTTCGTTCATGGGGCCCTCCTATTCCATAACACACGAACCGAAAAACACGACAAAGTGAGATCGAATCTAATTCAATTCCTACTTATAACAAAGTTGTCATCGAAAGAGCAACACCATTAAAAGGCATGCAGCGATTGTTACTCAAACTTATCGGTCCGGTGTGCAGGTAATGCGCAGCCTTATGTTCGCAATCGCCCAAAGAGAAGTAAAGCTGCAAACCACGAAAGGCACGAAAAGCGCGAAAAGGAAAAGAGTCCATTCTTCCGGTCACCGGGTCTGCCCTGCGGCAACCAGGCGTGAGATACACCAGTTGCGCAACGGTATCAAACCCTTTCGTGTCTTTTCGTGTTTTTCGTGGTAGAAAGCAGAGATCCGAGAAAAGCGAGGAAGTTCTCTCGCGCTCTCGTCTCATCTCCACGGCCCGGCGATGCTTTGCCGGACGGTGGACCATGGGAAGAGCCTGCCCGGGCATTCGGTGTTCGCGCCCGGCACGTCCCTATGCCCCATGACGTTGGCGGCGGATATCCCGTAATACCGCATGAGGGTTTCCAGAAGATAGGCCAGGGAATCCATTTGCCTTGCAGTGGGCGTCTCGTAAGTGAAGTTGCCCACGAGCGCCACTCCGATACCCTGGTAATTCATGCCCCCGGCCTTGCAGTGGGCCCCGTCCTGCTGCTTGATCCACCTGGGGGAAGCCTCGATCTGCCCGTCGCCCTTTTCCAGCGTGCCGTTGTCGATCAGAAAGTGGTACCCCAGCCCCTGCCAGAAGCCGCGGTCGTTATGAGCGCGGTCGATCAGCATCGCCTTGCCGATTTCCGTGGCTGTATGGTGGATGATGATGTACTTCCACTTCGTGTTCGGGTACAGGGGGATCACGTTTCTGAAACCCCTGGCGTTCGGGATCATCAGCTTCTGCCCGATCTTTATGGGGTCCCCGGACCTCATGCCGTTCGCCTGGCAGATCGTATCCACGGGAACATCGTACATCTTGGAAATGCGCCATAGGGTTTCCATGGGAGCGACCTCGTGGACTGCGCTCCCTCCCGCGGAACCCGACGTAAGGGGCCTCTCGACCACCTGCACCCTCGAGCGGTTCAGGTTGTACGGGGGCCCGGAACCGGGTTGCCGGGTCCCCGGGTCGGACGACGAAGCCGGAGGTACATACGTCCCGTAGGGGGAGGGAGGAGGACCGCCGCCGCAGGCGGGCAGGATGGAAAGAGCCAAGCCAAGAACGAACATCCAAACGAGCCTCGAGTTCCGGACATACGATCCCATCGAGCCCATACACACCCCCCTCCTCGAGAAAGCAACCCGAACATGCGTGCAACGAACGCTGTATTGCCCCAGTCATGATATGATACGAGCCCTTCGGCTCTTTGCCAAGAGCTAAATCGATGCCTGCCCAAAACTCGGAATCATCCGGCGCTGGAGCATGGAAAGGAGATGCATCCGCCGCACTACGGATTGCAGACTGTTGAATTAATGCAGTTCACTGAGTCTCCAGGTTCCGGATCCGGCGGTGGTACCCCTCCATCAGGTCCTGCAGGCGCAGGATGCCTATAATGCCCGACTCCTTGTCTTCGATGGGGATCTGGCCGTACCCGGTCTTGAGGAAGAGAACGAGGGTATCGTAGAGGTTGTCGTCCAGTCCGACGCTGATCGGAGCGCAGGATATTTCGCCGACCACGAGCAGATTGCAGACGGCGTCCTCGAACATGATTTCCCTCAGATCGGAGAGGCAAAGGATGCCTCTAAGGCGATAGGACCCGTCCACTACCGGGAAGAAGAACTCCCGGCTCTTCGTCAGGAACCGCTTCAGGGCGCCCAGGAGCATGTCTTCGGGAAGAATGGCGACGGGAGCATCCGCCTTGTAGACGTCTCTTACCTTCATCGTTTGCAGGATGTTGATGACCGTATCGGCCTTGTGAGCCGGCGAATGGAATTTGTTGAGGACCTGCTTTTCGTAGAGGCTCCAGCGTTGCGAGAGCAAAATGGCCGACACGGACGTGAACATGAGCGGCACGACGAGGCTGTAGCCTCCGGTCATCTCGCACACCATGAGGAGCGCTCCGATGGGCGCTTTCGCGACCCCGGCGAAAAATGCTCCCATGCCCACCAGCGCAAATGCGCCGGGATGCCCCACGATGTTCGGGAACCATTCGTGGCTGAATTGCCCGACGGCCCCGCCGAGCATCGCCCCGATGAACAGGGAAGGTCCGAATACCCCGCCGCTGCCGCCCGAGGAGATGGTGCAGGAAGTGGCCAGGATCTTCAGTCCGGCGAGGGTCAGCATCAGAAGCGCGGGCAGGTCCCCCCTCAGGGTCTGCTGTATGGCTCCGTAGCCGCCGCTGAGGATTTCAGGTCTCCAGAGGCCGATCAATCCGACCAGGATTCCCCCGAAGGCGGGAACCAGCGCCCGTTTCAACGGAAGCTTACGAAAGAAGCGGTCCCTGAGCCCGTAGAACACCTTCACGTAGGCCCACCCGAAAGGCGCGCAGATCAGCGCCAGGATGGCGTAGAAGAGCAGTTCCAGGGGATTGGTGAATTGAATGTGAGGGAGGTCGAATATCGCTTCATGGCCGAAAATCGTCGCAAAGATCGCATGGCCGGTGACCGAGGAGATGATGCACGGGATGATGCCCTCGGCTTCGAAGTCCTCCTTGTAGAGCACTTCGATGGAGGTGAGCGCGCCGCCCAGGGGGGCCCTGAAGATCGCTCCCAACCCGGCCGCGCAGCCTGCCAGGAGCATAAGACGGCGCTCGCGGACACTCAGATTTAAGGTCCTTCCCACCCAGGACCCGATCCCCGCTCCAATCTGTGCTATGGGACCTTCGCGCCCCGCGCTCCCGCCTGTCGAAAGCGTAATGATCGAAGCGACGCCCTTGACGAAGGGAACTCGCGTTCGTATATACCCATGCTTGTTGTGAAAAGCGTCGATGAACGCATCGGTTCCGTGCCCCTCGGCCTCCGGGGCCCAGGTGTAGACGATGAACCCCGAGAGAAGCCCGCCTATGGCGGGAAGCAGAAAGAGCAACCATGGCCGGAACGGAGTTTCGGAAACGGTTTCCACCAGGTGTTCCCCGGCCGGTTTCACCGTGTGATAGCCGGCAAGCTCTTCCATGCTGAAGAAAGCGGTCCATTCCAGGAGATAGAAGACGGCGCAGGCCATCAGTCCGCTTATTACGCCGATGGCTACGCTGTACAATGCCCGGCGAACCGTGCGATGTCTCCCCATCCTGTCCAGCATGCGCGCTATCCGTTGGGACGCACGTTGACCGTCGGCCTCCGAATCGGCTGAAGTTCTTTGTCTGTCGTCCAACGCCGTATTTGACTCCCTAACTCATATGATTGTCCGGGACCGCCGCGCGGGGAGATGAGGTGTCCCTCCGGCGGAGGGACAGCCCGATCCCGGTCCGGAGGTCCGCCTAATTCCCGAAGACCAGGTCCTGCCTGATCCAGCCGATCACTTCGTCACCGGCATAGTACCCTATCTTCACCCAGTTGCCGTCTTTCTCGAGGACTTTATATATTTCACCCCTCGAGGCCTTTGCAACGATTTTGTGATTTGTGCCGGGCAGACTCCGCACATTGGTCTTGTCCGCCATCACGACGACCGTTTGAACATCGGATACCAGGGGCTTGTAAACCCAGCCGGTATCGTTTTCCCAGTCCCGGAAGAAAACCCACTGGCCGTTTTCCTTCTCTATTTTGATCGGATATCCGACAGGAGCACGAAAGACGATCGGGCTCTCCAGGCTCGGGCCGGAGCGGACGTTGACCTCATCTTTCGCTATGCTCTTGGTGTCGGCCAGAGCGGGAATAGCCAGTAGAACCAAACCTGCCAAACTCGAGCACACAACCTTCTTCACTAAACCCTCCGCAGCTGATGATCCACAACACTCCGTCCCGCGGCCCCACTGAGTGCGGCGGCAGCCGGAACCACCCATCCATGACGTGCAGACCTGCACGGCCCGGGCCGACCCGGTCTCCCTGATCTTCCGGTTTTGCGGTCCGGTTGATCGCCAACCGCCCGGCCCCTCGCGCTACGAGGCTTCACCCCGCCTGGAAGCTGCGCGACACGCGTAACAAAACACATGCCACTGGAGCCGGTCGAGCCCGCTTGCGGCATCACGGCCCGGATGCGGATCGAGGGGCGCCGGGTGGTGGAAATCGGGAGCAACTTCAGTATCGGAGAAGAAGATTGAGTCTTGTCGGGCAGGACTATTTCCTGTCCCGCCGGACTGCAAAGGCCTCAACCGCGGCATCAAGATATTCTGAAACACGAGGGAACGCCGTACTTCTTCAAGAGGGCGTACAGGCGCGAGCGCGACAGGCCGGGCGGGGCGCGGCAGGCTGAAATCATGCAACTCCGGCGATACCACTCGGATGAGCGCAATACCAGAAAGCGCACGTCGGGGTCGGGCAAACCAATGTGAGCAGCTTTGGAGGCTTCGACAACCGCTACGCGCACGTTGGAGGCGGTCAAAACGAAGTCAGTGCGGCGCGAATCCGTCCAGAAGCGCGCTGTACAGGCACGGACGGCATCATACCGCTGATACCTCCAAACAGGCGCGAACGCGCTCACGAAGTCTTAACCGCTGTGGGGGTAACTCTCCGTTGGTGGTTGATCGGAAAGATGATCTCAATGCCGGTGGTTGGCATTATGACGTCACTTGGGCTATGGTTCTTGGGAATACCACGAGCTTTGGCGCTGGGGATCATTGCTGCCCTTTTGACATTCATTCCAAATATCGGCCCAATCATTTCGGCTGTTCCAGCGATACTCCTCGCCCTAACGGAGAGCCCAATGCAAGTTCCCTATGTATTGCCGCTCTATCTCACTATTCAAACGGTCGAGAGCTACCTCATTACCCCATTGCTTCAAAAGCGGATGGTTTCACTTCCTCCGGCACTCACCCTCAGAGTCAGGACGGTAAGCGTTGGTCAAGGCAAATCAGGAGGTTGGTTTTCGGAAGGGTTCCGATCCATTTCAATGAGCACCTTGTCAATGCGGTTGCCGTCCATATCGACGACTTCGAAACGTGCATTCTCGTATATGAAACTAGCGCCGGGCTCGGGTATTTGCCCGAGATGGTCCAGAACGAAACCTGCCACGCTCTTCACATCCGTTCCCATGCCGATGCCGGTGACGATCTCCAGTTCATCCGTTGGAAACGTTCCGTCAACCAGCCATGACCCATCATCTCTTTGCACGATCTGGGTTTCAGCATTCTCGCCTCGTTCCGGCAGGTCACCCGCAACTGCTTCGATCACATCCGTGAGGGTCACAAGTCCTTCCATTGTTCCGTACTCATCGACTACGACGGCAAAGTGCAGCTTCTCCTTCTTGAATTGATTGAGAAGTCTAAGAACTGTTGTGTGGTCGGGAATGTAAAGCAGCGGCGCCATCAAGGTGGTGAGGCCAATATCGGCGCAACGCAACGCCTCGGGAAGAAGGTCCTTGACGTGGACAAAGCCCACGGGTTGATCCATCGTTCCCTCGCAGACGAGCAGACGCGAAAAACGATGTGACTCAACCGTATCGAGAATCGCGGTTCGGTCGGATTTTGCGTCCACCCAAACGATTTTGGAGCGCGGCGTCATTATGACCCGGACAGGGCGATCCGCCAGGCGGAGCACACCTTCGATCATCTCTTTTTCCTCTGGAACAAAAACCCCTGATTGGGTCCCCTCTGCGATTAGAGACTTGACCTCGTCCTCGGTTACCGTTGTTTCCCTGGCGCCCAACAAACCAAAAATCCGCAGTACCGCCTCGGTCGAAACATGGAGCACCCATACCGCTGGAGCGGCAACCAGTGAAAGTCCTCGCATCGGGCCGGCCAAGAGGGAGGCTACCCGTTCCGGTTGAGTCAGCGCGATGCGCTTCGGCACGAGTTCACCAAGGATCAACGACAGGTACGTTATGCCTACGATCGTGACACCGATGCCTATAACAGCACCATGGGGGGAAACAGCCGAAAAAGAATTGAGCCAACCGCCAAGCCGCTGTCCCAGCGTTGCGCCGCTAAAGGCTCCTGCGAAGATGCCGACAAGCGTGATGCCAATCTGAACCGTTGAGAGGAACCTGCTCGGATCATCTATGAGGCGAAGTGCGGCAAGCGCACCACGGTTACCCTGTTTCGTCATCTGTTCGAGGCGGCTTTTTCGTGATGAGACCACGGCGAGTTCAGACATGGCGAGCAAACCGTTTATCAAGGTCAGGAGAACGATGGCGAGCATTTCAATGTAGAGCATGGCAAAACACCTGTTTTCCGTGAAATATCCGAAACGGCCAAAAAGCCCCCTCACTACTGCATGGATTTTGGGGGCGCCACTAATTCTGGGCTAACCTCGGGCCAATGTCGTCGAGGTCGGGGGCGAGAACGGTTTCGTTCAGTTCGGCGTCCATGGTCTTTGATCCCGTCTCGTGGCCTTTTTCAAGGGCTTGCGTGAGGTGGCGGGTGATTTGAAGAGGCGTGATCAAACGCTCGGCAAGGAGTTCCTTGCTGGGTTTGCGGAGCCCGTTGCCCCGTTTGGGGTGGCCTGCCGCAATGATCGCAAGTGTTCCTTGCCGTGTGCAAGGTGTTCACATTCACCTGTCGTTTGTCGGTTGCCGGGGACCTGCAGAATACGAATTTGTGGTCCTCTTTGAGCATCTGTTGCATCCGGCGGAGAGCCATCGTTTTACCGGAACCGACGATGCTTGTCATGGCAACGATGCCGTTCCAAGAGATGGCCGTTCTTAAGCTCAAAAAGACTTTGTTGAAAGTCTCCGTTTTGAAGTAGTCGGCCTTGTTCAAATCCTTGATCAGGCCGTAGTAGCTCATGACCAGAAGTGAATGCCCTCATGGAGAGGACTCCGGTGGGATCGCTACATGGAATCATCTTGCTTTTCCTCCGGCCGATCTTCCTTGCCGACTTCACGCTCAAGGGGCGTAATGAGCCATAGGGTGAAGAATGTGATGAGGCTTATCAACAGTCCTATCTCATAGCGCCCATGCGCAGTGGCTGCGCCGCGCACCCCTTTGCGTTCCTCGGAATATCAAAACCCGCGATGTATAAGAATTTATGAATTCCCTACCGCGTAGGTGATCTGGGTTTTCCCGGACCAGAGAGTTGTCTTCCATTCGTAGTGCTTTGCGGTTGTCATTCATGGCAGCCGAAAGTGCACAACACTCTCTAGAAGATGATCATCCCCACCATGCCCATGACGGCAACAATGAGTCCAAGTCCACCGAGGGCAATTCCGAAGATGCTCATAATCCCCCCGCTGACTCTGGGTGATGCCGCCCTCAGCAAGCCGAAGACGCCCAGCGGGATTGCAGCTACAGCCAGGAGCAGTCCCAGGATGGGACTTCCGGTGAATACTGCAAAGAAAGCCGCAATGGCGGCGACAATGGAAAGGATGGCCATGGTTCCCGTTCTCTGCTCAACTCTATGCCGCATGAATAGATCCTCCTCTGTTCATAAGCTTACTTGCAGTGGTTTACAATTGGTTCAATGCAGATGTGTTTCCGCAAGTGATATTAGTTCTCCCGGCAAAAGGGCTGAAATATATATGAACTATAAGCATTACAACTCAGAAGTCCAATGACGATAACCTGCCGTTGCATATGAGAAACTTGCAGTTGGAACCGACATGGGAAAGGGGTTACAGCCCTCTCCCAAGAAAATGTCGTTGCTGAATTGGTGGGGGAGCCCCCGGTGGGACGGAATGTCTGGAGTCGGCGGAATGGGCGAGGGAGAGGGGGGCGCCTCCGTAAGTTAACGCGCATGCGCGCAGGCGGGAATCCATGCTTCTCGAGGTTTCCCGGCCCCCGTTCGCGGGGGCGGCCCTTGATGTGTTACCATGTTCTGAACCATGTCCCAAACCTGGGCGGTCTCCCTGATCTTCCGGTTTTGCGATCCGGTTGATCGCCAACCGCCCGGCCCCTCGCGCCACGAGGCCTCACCCCGCCTGGAAGCTGCGCGACACGCGTAACAAAACACATGCCACTGGAGCC
>CAYOVG010000034.1:0-29732 GCA_964407285.1 uncultured Syntrophobacteraceae bacterium | reverse complement strand
CGCGCTCTTTGAGCGTAAGCGGCATCGTCGGATTCGGCGGAGAACATTGCACGGCGTTCACGACCAGATCGGGTGCGGTCCTGGCCGGAACAGCCGCGGCGGGACCACTGGAGGCCGAAGCGGTCCCGCCGCCGGCGTTCGCGCCGGCAATGCTCCTGCCCGCGTCCACCCTGAAATCCCGGTAGTATCGCGCCAGCCGGTCGATGATTTCGGGGTGATTGGCGCGCACATCGATACGGATGCCGGCGAAGGAAAGTTCCAGCCGGTGGGAAAGGGCCACACCCTCGAGCAGAGGAGTCAGAACATCGGAGAGTCTCGGTTGAACGGCCGTTGAACCGGCCACGGGATTTGCCGTCGGATTTGTCATCGGATCTTCTCCAGCACGTATTCGGCATACCGCCCGGCCATATCGACGCCGTTGGCTTCGAGCAGTCCGCGAAAGCCTCCGAACGCCGACACTTCATAAACCCGGGGTCCGTCGGGGGTTTCCACCACGTCCACGCACGTAAAGGCCATGTCCGGAAAGAGGCTCTGGGCCCGATGCGCGAGATCCACAATCTCCGGACCCGGATTGCAGGCAATGTATTTGCCGCCGGTACGGGTGGTCGTGTCCCAACTCCGGCCGCTCCCCTGCCGGGCGTAGGTGGCCACGTATTCGCCCCCCAGAAAGCTGACGCCCAGGTCTCTCCCGGCATGGTCGACGAATTCCTGGATGTACATGACCTGGTTGCCGGCGGCTTTGAAGTCCTCGATCTGCTCCTTCATCTCCGGCCCCGCGTGGATGAGAACCATCCCGCGCGCTTTCGAGCTGTAGAGCGGTTTGAAGACCGCTCGCCCGAAAGTCTCCACCGCCCCGGCCGCCTCCGCGATGTCCTCGGTGACAACCGTTCGGGGCATCGGTATCCCCCCGAGCCGCAGCCGAATCGTTCCGGAGAGCCGGTCGATGAGTTGGAGCATGCTGTCGGGATTGGAGAACACGGGCACCCCCCGGTTATGGACGAAGGAAAGTATGGCCATCCGGTCCAGGGCATCTGGAGTATAGAGCGGAGCGATCTTTTTGACGATGATCGCATCCAGCGAAGTGAGGTCGATGTCTCCGCATCGCGCCGTCCCGGCGCCAAGGTCCAGGGACACCATGCTCATGTCGATCAGGTGACGGCTCCCGGTCCTGGCCTCAACGGCAGAGACGAGCTGCATCGTCGACCAGGCGCCGGGCAGACCGGCCACGCCGATTCTTTTCATCTTTGAACCTCCACGTTTTCAATTCCTCAACCGCTCGACAGCCGCTGCCGGTATTCCCGGATGATCTGCTTCTTGTTCATGCCGGCAAGCGCCAGGGCCTTGACGATGGTCGCATCCGTCCAGGCGGGTTGCAGGCCGACCTCGCGGGCCGCCTTCTCCGGGTCCTGTTCCTCCGGGGGCCGGACTTTCTCGCTGAGATGCGTGTCATCCCCCATGAAAACCAGCAGAGGGCGGTCCGAGCGGCCCAGTTTACGGTTCTTGCGCTTGACCACGGAAATGAGGAATTCGGTATAAGTGTGGGATTGAGGGTTCCACACCTCGTAGCCGTCCACGTCGTAGTCGGCGAGTAGCACCGGCCAGAACTGCTCCGGGTGGGGAACCACGACGCAACCGCCCACGGCGCGGGCTTCCTCGATCACCTCGGAAGTGCGGTAGAAGTAGCTCAGGGGGAACCTCTCCTTGACCGTCCGCTTTACGGAGGCCAAAAAGGTCTGAGCCCGGTCGATCGTATTGCCGGGAAACCGGTCTCTGAGTCCGTCGAAGAAATTGCGGACGATCTTGTTCTTGATCATGTCCGGCGGGATTTCACTCGCCGTTTCTTCGATGAGCATCTCCACCTTCCGGGCGTAGCCGCGCACGAACCGGACCAGGTTATCGTCCGCTCCGGTCCCGCGCACGGCGAGGTCCAGTATTTCCTCATCCGGCCTGGTGACGGCATGAAGATAATGGAACAGTTGAGTGGAACGATACCTCCATGTGTGCTCCAGGATCATTTTGAGCGAGTTGGCCCGTTTCAGCCCTGCGTTCTCGAAATGCAGGAGCAACTGCACCTTCTGATTGAACCCCGACGAATAGCAGTCCACCTCAACGCCCGAATAATCGCCGAACGACATCAGAACGTTGTGTTGAGTGGGAATGATCAGATCGGAAGTCCGGTTGGGGAAAACGGTGTCGATCCGCCTGGAAGCCAGTTCCATGGGGATGAATTCAGGGTGCCAGTGGATGGCGAGCACCGTTTCCTCTTCAGGATAGAGCCCCGGGACCTGGAGAAAATTGTGCTCCTGTTCCGGGGTCAGTATGGTCGATGTGATGCGCCTGAACAGCGCCAGGTCCCTTTCCTCGATCTCATCCGGGATTGAATCGGGCGGCGGGGCGGCTGGTTGCGCGCTCACGGGAGGAGTTCTATCGGAATCGTTCATTCATGCAGCCGGGATAGTTTTGTTTTCGAGTTCGAGTTGCACGGGCCGATTGATTGCATGCGGTCGCGGTCGTGAATACCCTCAATTTCCCTAAAGCTCCTCTCCCGGTTGGTCCGTGCTCCAGGGAGCGCTGTCCGAAGCCTGTTGCGCGGACTGTGGCCGGTCCTCCTCCTGCGCTTCTTCTTCCTTGTCCGACTTCTTTTCATGCGCGGGCTTGACCTTGCATTTTATCACAAAGCCGGTCGAGTTCTTGGCCCGCTTGAGGCTGAGCTTCAGTTTCTCGAAACTCCCGTCGGAGGGCAGCAGGTCGCTTTCGAATTCGGCCTCCACCCCGCTGATGCGGTCCGCCAGTTGACGAAGCAATGCCGCGGCTTCTTCCGTCGATAGTACCAGTTTCTCCTTATCGTCTTTTCCCATCGGTCGTCATCTCCTTTTGGTGAGTTGAGTAAATGCCGTCAGTGTTGCCAGAAGCCGGCAGGAATCCTGAAATCCGCGTAGTTCCCCTGAAAAACGAGAATCTTGTCCAGGAGGTAGATCCCCATCCCGGCAAGCTTGTGCGCAAATGTTTTGTTCCGTTCGAACCGGGCCGAGGTGATGAGCGAGCGAACAAGACCCAGGCAAAGCCTGGCTTCGAAAGTCCGATCGTGGAACTGCGCCGCGAAGTCGGCGGAGAATCTGTGGAAATCCATCGCCGCCGCGACGATCTTCATGCGCCGCTCGTTGTCGAAAACCGGCAACCGCAGGTTCGACACCAGGAAGACGGAAACGTCCTGAACGTAATCCGTATCCGTGGACCGATGCAGGTCGATGTAATGGATGGATTCAGTGTCCGGGTCGAAGAGGATATTGTTCGTATTGAAATCCCCGTGGATGAAGACGGAAAACGGGGAATCCAGGGTGCGGCCGATCTCCCCTGCCCGGTCGAGGCGCTCCTCCAGCGAAGGGATCGTCAGTCCGCAGAAATGCGTCTTTTCGATCTTGAGTTCGGGATGCACCAGGAAGACATCCTTGAGCCTGGATCGGCACTGCTCGATGAACCTCCCGTTGACCGGCTCCCGCCTCATGGTGGTTGTCCACAGCTCCTGAACGGTCGCTTCCAGTTCCACCAGGGCGGCCTTGAGGAGCGAAACATCCCCCGTCAGCAGAATATCCTCCAGGGTTTTGCCGCGCAGACACTCGACGAGCAGGGTCGCATCCTTTCGCTCCTCCTGCTGGAAGAACACCTTCGGGGGCAAGTCCGGTCGAAGCGCCTGCCACCGGCGGATATTTTCGCTTTCCTGCAGCAGCTTGTCCCGGTTTCCCCGTTTGAAGATAAAATCCTGGGGACAGGAGGAGTCCGCGGACGAACGCTGCACCCTGCCGATACGGGCGCCCGAGCGCGTGCCCCAGATGGAGCGAAACTCCACCTCGCTGATCGGGATTTCCTCCCCGGATGCCGCCACCGCTTCCCGCAACGCATTGTACTGCTTGATCTTCATGCGATTGCCGGTAATGGAGAATATGGCTGCTTCGCCGACGTTGAGCAAAGCGTCGCCGATACGTTCCAGGTAGCGCAGGATGAAGAGGGTCGTGAGCAGGTCGCCGGCGTCCTTCGCCCCGTTGAGTTCCATGCGGATGCGTTCGAACTGCTCGACGAAGAGCGCGTCGATGCGCGGTTCGGCCTGGCAGATCGCGAAAGCGAGGGACAGGTCCCTATGGAAGACGGCGGGGTGGATCTGCTCCAGTGCACGGAAAATCACGCTGAAGATCTTGTGGTAGTCGTACCGGCCGATAAAGGCGGGATCGTTGAAATATGAGACCTGGCAGGCGACGTTAACGGTCAGGTCTCCGATTCTTTCCAGGTTTCCCGCTATGGTGCCGATAGCCTGCAGCCGGGCCGGGATCAGAGGGTCTTCGGTTCGAAACGGGTCGTCGCTCCGGAAATCGTCATCGGCCTGAAACGGATCTTCGGCGTCATCGCCGTGGATGTGAGAGTGGCAACGGGTCTGGATCACATTCTTGAGGTTGTCCAGGTAATCGTCGCGGTCTTCGATTTTCCGGATTCCCCTCTCGGAGGGTTTGGCCAGAAGCTCGTACGTGCTCTGCAGTTGCTTTTTGACCTCGAGCAGCATGAAGTCGAGGTTCGTCTCGATCTCTTTCATAACGGGTCATCCTGATAACACCCGAGCCGTTCGGGCCGGGTAGGGTCGCCGCGCTCCTCGCCCCGCACCCTGTGTGATTTACGTCTTCTTGCGGCCGGCCTGGATCATTAACGGCTGAGGCGCCGCATCATCTTCCGGGAGTCTGTCCTTCCACTTGAACTTGAGCTTCAGGGAATGGACCTTGCCTTTGGAAGAGGCTTCGAGGGGGAAATCCAGAAGACCCTGCGGTTCGAGTACAATACCCTGGTCCTGGTGCGCGAAACTCATGCTTCCGTCGAGAAATCCCTGTCGGACCGCCTGCAGATACTTGATGACGGATTCGACATCCTCAACCGATTCATACGTGAAATGCCTCTTTCCTCCCATGGGAGCCCACCCTTCCGGAACTGGTTGCGATGATTGAAAACTCTGAATGAAGAATGATCGTCTTTGACGCCTTCCCTTTTAGCGCCTGTTCGTGATGTTTTCATGGCGATCCCGTGACGTTTGTGCGCCGATTTCTCATGGGTGACGGCAATCGCGATCATGGCGCGTCGTTTGCCTGGACGGAAAAGGGCAGGGAGTCGGCGTCTATCGGACACCGGTGGTGAAATTGGGTAGAGGGCAAACCCGTATTGCCGGATTTCTGTTTCAATGCGCGACAAGAGTCCGGCTACAAGGACTTTGTCCGGTTCACTATTACGGACCACGATGCGCTCACTGCCGGACTCGATCATATCCCCGGCGTCAAGAACCATCCCGGTAAGGATCCGCCTTTCGTTTTCCGGTCTCCGTCCACCGAAGAGTAACGAATGATTAACTTTAGGGAAAACAGTCGGATACCCGGATGCCTTCGAAAGCGTCGGACCGGACGTTACGCGGGTGCTGCCCGGGCATCTGCCCAACACCGTCGGATCGGAATTACCCCGTTGCCGGGGGGAGTAGTGGATATGAATCACACGGCATATATCAAATCCGCCGGACCAGTCCTTTTCGCCCTTATCGTCTGCGAGGTCGCGGCGGTCCTGCCGTTCCTGCTCCCGACCGTGGGAGACGCCCGCGCCCGGGACCTCGGCGACGCAACCGGCTACCGGCGGCAATCCGGCCTGCATGGATACGGGCCCTTCGACTTCCGGGGGCAGCCCGACCTGCGCGGACAAACGCAGGGCTTCCTGGCGCAGGTCCGGCGAAGCATAAACGACTACCAGACATCGATGGCGACTCTTACGTCCAGGGCCCGGGAAGCGGACCAGTGGACCCGCTCCGGGTTTCAGTCGGCGGTGAGGGAGTATCAGCGCAGACTGACCGCTTTGCAGCGCTCCATGCTGAGCATGCAGGTGGCCGCATCTCCCCTGGAGTGGAGCATGCGGCGGGCGGAAGTAGAAGCACGATACGCCGAACTGGCCGCGGCCTACCGGGCGGCGGATGCGGCGCTTCGGCGGCCCGTCTCCCGCGGTCCCGCGCCCGCTTCGCCTTTTAGCTCCAACCGGGGCTACCACGAGTGGCGAACGAACCCGCCACGGCAGGGCATGACGGCGACTCCGGGCGCCATGGCCCCGGCTGCGATAACGCCGCCTCCCGCTCCCGGCCCGGAACGAGGCCGAACAGACGCCGAAACGCATGACCATGGCGACGACGGAGGTATCGTCATTCACCTGGGACCGGGCGACGGAACGGCCGCCCGGCGGGAGATACTCCTCGGGGATACGGTGGTCGGCCCGGCCGGGGAAGTGGTAGGAAGAATCGACAGCTTCCTGAGCGGGTACGACGGCATGATCAAATACGCGGTTATAATGGCCATGGATGAGCGACTCTATCCCGTTCCGTCGCAGGTCCTGAGACCGACGGGCCATGCCGGGCGCTATCTTTTGAGTGTGGGCCGGGAGCAGATGAAGGACGCTCCGAGCTTCACGAGGAGGTCCTGGCCACCGGGCCCGATCGACCGGAACTGGCACAGGAGGTCCTTTGCATTCTACAATGGGAGCATTTATATCGGCAATGACTGGTAGGGTGGAATGGATGGAAGGCCGGATGGCGACGTGGTGTTCCGGATGGGTCGTGAAGCCTGGAAGCTCCCTTTGATCGCGGCGGCGCGTTCGACCGACCCCGCCGCGTCAAGCGAACGGCGAAGGGCTCCCGGCATGCGGGCGCATGCCTTCATGCTCCGTCGTTCTCCCCGTGGCGACGCACCAGGTACCGGTAAATTTCCTTGCCGATGGCTATGCCTTTCTCGATGATTTCGGGACCGTACTGGCTTCCGGTAGGCGTTCGAAAAGTCTCCTGTATCCGCTCGACACCCGTCATTCCCCAGGGAAACCGCTCGATCAACTCGGAAACCGCGATGCCCCGGTGGTTGACCATGTGCCACAACGTATGCGTGAAATTATCCGCACCCCACCGGAACTTGTCCGCATCGTAGAGACAGTCGCTCACCAACTGCGACCAGGGGTGCTCGCAGGGCAGAGGGTCCAGGAAGGCCTCGTGATTTCGTATGGCCCTGCAGATGCATACGACCTCCTCCCGGCTCAGGGGAAAGTCCTTGAGGATCTTCGCCGCCACGCGGGCCCCGGCCTCCGCATGGTTGTCCTCATTGCGGGATATGTCGTGGAGCAGGCCCGCCAGTTGCCCCAGCACCATGAGCCTTTCCAGGTGCATCGCATCGATCGGGTCGTTTTCCAGTTCCAGGTAGATCAGGGCAGCCGTATCATGGCTTACCTGCATGCAGTGGTAGACCCCATGCCCCAGGTCGTCGTGCATTATCGGTTCGACCTGCTGACGCAAGAGCACCACCAGCGGATGCCCGAAATAGAGCTTTCGCGCCAGCGCCAGCGGGGCCTTGAAGCGAACATAGAATTCGGGCAACTCGCGCCTCGACGCTATCCGCTCCGCTTCCCTCTGTAATCTCTCGATAAATTCATCCATTCAAGCCGCCTTCCCCCGCAACCCCCTCTGCGCCCGGTACGAATCGCGGCGGAAAACCTTTCGCAAAATATCCGTAAACAACGGGTCCCCGCGATGCTGCGAGGGAGTCCTCCGCAAGGGGGACCCCCATGGAAAAACTGCACCGGCAGCGGAGTGGCTCCCCGAGTCGCAATGCACGCCATGCGCCGGGACCCGGAAACGATCACGAATTACAATTCCGTAAGGTAATAATACTACTTCCCTCGCCATTACACCAGACGATATTTTTCCGCGATGAGCCGGCGGAAACGAGGCATGTAGATCAACTCGAAGGTCTCGTCCTTATCCGGAAAAAGTCTGTGAGCCTGCTCCCGCACGGCCTGCACCGACCTTCGCGCTTCCTCCATGCTGATATTCGACTGCGCGATAAAGGCGAGAGTAAAATCAACCAGCCGCCGAAGATAGCGAATACGCCGGTTTTCATCCTCGAGGTCGGCCGGGGTATGCTGTTCTCGGATGCCGCTGTTGCTGTTTTCCTCGTTCGTTACCATGGTTGCCTTGCCTTTCAAGGCGCCCGTCCCGGATTCTTGACTTTCGGGCGCCGAACTGAGGCAACTCCAAGGAAATAGTCTACCGTAACTTCCGGGTCGCGGGCATGAGAGTTCGTGGTAGATTATTCGCGGTGAGTTGCCTGAAGCCGATCCTTTTCAAATAACGGGAGAAAGATCAAACGGAGAGCCGGAAGTTGGATGAATCCATTCCGACCTCCGTCTCCGTGATCTCCGCGGTTTTCACACCACCACACACGAAACGGTCTCATCCCTGGAACCCGCAACCCGCCGCACCGGTTCCAGCCCCACGAGATCCGTAACCCGCAACCCGCAACCCGCAACTCGCAACCCGCCCCGTCAGGTCCCTATCTCGCACTTGCAGTCCGGCATCTGATCCAGAAGTTTGTCCAGCATTCGGGAATGGCGCTCGAGCATCGCTTCCAGGATCTTGAGAATCACGTCGGGGGACTGGCCGAGGACCTTTCTGAAACTTTCGCGGTCCACCACCAGGCAAACGAGTTGCGTGCGGGCCCTGACGGTCACGGGACGGCGGATGTTCGCCAGGAGCGCCAATCCGCCGAAAAAAGTCCCTTCCTTGAATTCGTTCAGGATAACGGATCTATCCTTGAGGTCCCTTATCACCTGCGCGCTACCCGATATGACGATGAAAGCCCGGTCGTCCCGGTCTCCCTGCCGGAAGAGGACGCTCCCATCGGGGAAGCATATGCGCCGGCCGAGATAGGCAAGGAGTTTCAGCCGCTCCAGGGGCACGGAGGAGAACGCGGACACCTGGCGTAGGCGCTCCAGGTTGTCGTCGAGTTCGCAACGCCGGTTCCCACCGGGGTTCGTACCGGGCCGGTCGAACGCGCATTCACGGATCTGGCCGTCACTGGTTGACGAGTTCATGGAAAAGCCCTTTGCGTGCAATCAGTTCATCATACGATCCTATTTCCACTATTTTTCCCGCCCTCATCACGGCGATCCTGTCGTACGCCTGGACCGTGTCCAGGCGGTGTACGATTGAGATGAGGGTGCATTTGCCTCTCATTTCCGTTCCCAGCAGGTTCTGGATGCGGGCATGAGAAGCGTTGTCGAGGCTCGCCGTGGCTTCGTCGAGTATCAGAATACACGGGTTTTTTAACAAGGTGCGCGCCAGAGCGACTTTTTGCCTCTGGCCGCCGGACAGCCGGTCCCCCTTGCTCCCCACCTGGAATTGTAACCCTATCTCCATGATGTCATCGAGCAGATTCTCCTGCACTATCAATTCCATCACGCGATTTTGCACTTCCTCCATCGCCTCCGGCTGTCCCGTCTTGGATCGGCCGAAAATCAGATTGTCCAAAATGGTCTGATTGTAGAGGTATTCCGTCTTTCGATAGAAGGTATAGGCTTCGGGATCTTCCCCGCTCATTCTCTTCATGAACCGGGAACGCGAGGAGAAGACGGCTTCCTCGAGCTGCGGAGCGAGCATCGCCATCTTGTGCCTGGCCGGAATGAAACGAAGGGCGAGCAGCAGGACCTTTTCCTCCTCTTTCCCGGAAAGCCGGTATCTCTCTGCCTTTTCGGTCTTTTTCACCAGTTCCGCATAATATTCGAACTCTTCGGGCAGTATGGGACTGTACCGGAAAAAAAACGGGTCTTCCGGCATGTCCCGCAGGAGCGACACCGTCCGGTGGGCGATTTCCCGTCCCAGTTCCAGGAGCATGTCCCGCAGACCGTTCTCCTTGAGAAATCCCTGGAACCACTTCGCGCCCGCCAGGGTATCCACGCGATAGTCCTCGCGATTGGGAGCGCCGAAGGCAATATTCACCATTATGCTGCTGTAATGAAGATAGCGGCTCTCGTCGAAGAACTCCACGTATGTTTCGAGTTCCTCGCCCCACTTTTCGAAAAACAGCTTCCGGACGCGAATGAGCTTTTCCACTACGCCCTCGGAGTGGCCGCGCGAGATGGTCGTGCCGAGCGCAAGGCGAAGCACGTCGTCGGAGAGCCCCACGCGGGAGATGACATCGAGAATCTCCGTCCTGCCGGGAGCCTCCCGGCAATGGCTCCGCACGGCTGCGCCGTCGCCCCCCGAGGAATTCGTCTTCATGATGGAACGGCAGCCGTACAGGAGGTTGTCCAGCAGCGCGCCGTCGAAGATGAACGGGTGCTGGGCGACATAACCCACGTTCTCGATGACGTCGAGCTTCGTGAGTCCCTTCAGTTCCCTCCCGTCCATGAGCACGTGGCCTGCCTGGTAGCTGTAGATCTGCCCCAGCACCATGCCCAGGGTGCTCTTGCCGCTTCCGGAGAATCCGACGAGCGCCATCTGCTCGCCCGGTTGAATGTCCATGGATACCCGATCGAGCAGTCGTATGTTTTCATCGACGGAATAGCTCAGGTCCCGCACCTGGATATGCCCTTCCAGGTTGTATGGTTCACGGTCTTCGGGCGCGGAGGTGAATTCCGGCTCCGCGTCGAAGTAGCTCATGACACGGTAGTAACGGACGCGGCTGTCCTGGTAGTCCTGGTAGTAGTCCATCAACTCCTTCCAGGGATCGTAGAGTTTCTCGTAGGCGGAGAGGAAAGCAACCAGCGCGCCGAGGTCGAGCCGTCCTTTGATGCTGAGGTATCCTCCGACCAGGAACAGGATGAACGGTCCCAGGCTCTGGAAGAAGTTGCTCACGAATTTGATGCCGAACCGCAGTAGATTCATACGGTTCCGAAGAGAGAACAACGTATCCACGTGGCGTGAGAATCTGTGGGTTTCGAGAGCGTAGCTACCGTTGGCGTGAATTTCGTGCATACCGGAGATGGTTTCGCCGACCAGGTTGCTGACCGTTCTCATGATATCGACCCGTTGCGTGTTGAGCTGGTTCAGCCGCCTTTGCATGATCGGAATGAGGAAGATCTCGACGGGATAGATGGACACGCTCAACAGCGCCAGGAGCGGATTGAGGTAGAACATATACCCCGCGAACGTGAGCAGCGTCAAAATGTTGATGACGGGCACGGCTATGGCCCCGCCCAGGAAATCGCCCACCGCGCTGAGTTCCGACGTAAGGGAGGAAATCACCATCCCGGGGGGCGTGCGGCGGAAAAAGGGGAGGGGGAGCCGCAGGATGTGGTCGTAGAGTTCCTTGCGCATCCGGAGCAGTATGTTCTGCCCGATGTATCCCTGAAGCACGTTGATGGCGTATTTCATCACGCCCGCCAGCACCACGGCCGCGATGTAGAACCCGCAGTACCACAGCAGGAGGTCTATCTTCTTGAGTTCGATCGCCTGGTTTACGATGCGCTTCTGCATCTCCAGGGGGAAGACGCGGAAAAAGATGGTCATAACGATCATGGCGAAGAGAAGCGCCTGTAATCCCCGATGACTCCTCAACACCCATGAGAACAAAGATCTTTTGAGAACCACCAGTGTTTGCCTCCCGAATCGACGTCGGCTGTCCGGAGAAAATAATGCGGCCAATGCACTCCAATCAGAGCGCCCTTCCAATGATGACGTTAATGTAACATCTAATTATTAAACGGCAAAAACATAAAAGCGCCCGTTGCGAAAAAGAATGTGGAATGTTGAACGGGGTTATTGTATAGATAAGAACACTTCCGAAAGTGAGCATGTTTGCCTCACGTGATTCGGGACTTGATTCCTCTCACGTGAAAGCGGAAAGAAAACGAAATGTTGCAGTGACATATCGGTAGAAAAGGGAAAAACAGCCATATGGATATGCGTCGTCTGGAAGTCTTTTGCAGAGTCCTGGAACTGGGAAGTTTTACCAAGGCCGCCGAAGTTCTCCCCCTTTCACAGCCCACGGTGAGCGAGCACATCAGAACACTCGAAGAACTGGTTGGAGAAAAGCTGATCGACCGCCTCGGCCGCGAGGCGGTCGCGACTCCCGCGGGCAAGATCCTCTACCAGTACGCCCGCAGAATACTTCAGCTCCGCGACGAAGCCGTACAGGCCCTCAAGGAGCACAGGGGCAACCTCTCCGGCCACCTCTCCCTCGGGGCCGGCACCATCCCCGGCACGTACATTCTTCCGAAGCTCATCGGCTTCTTCAAGGAATTACACCCTTCCATCCAAATCACCCTGAAAATTTCCAGCTCCGGGATTATCGCGGAAAGCGTTCTCGACGGCACGCTCGAACTCGGCCTCATCGGAGCCAGGTGGCAGGACCGCCGTGCGGAACTCGAGGAGATCTTCTCGGACGAACTGGTCCTCGCCGTCTTTCCGGAACACCCGTGGGCGAAGCTCTCGAGCGTGAACCCGAACGATATCTACGAACAGCCGTTCGTCCTGCGGGAGAAGGGCTCGGGAACCAGGATGGTCATGTCGCGGATCTTGAAGGAAAACGGGATCGACCCGTCGAGGCTCCACACCGTAGCGGAAATGGGAAGCACGGAAGCAGTGCGGCAGGCCCTCAAGGCCCGCATCGGCGTATCCATCATCTCGCGGGAAGCCGTGGCGGAGGATATCGAAAGGCGAGTTCTCGTGGAGGTTCCCATCGACGGCATCCGCTTCCCCCGGCCGTTCTACCTCATTCAGAGGAAAAACCGCCAGCTTTCCCCCCTCTGCATGGCGCTGGTCGAATTCCTGCGCGAACAGTCATAAGGGCGGAAAAGTGAGAAACCGCTCCCCCAAGAACCCCTGCAAATCCTTATCTTCATATACCGTGGTTCTTTATACAATAATACAGCCTTCACCGTATTTCAAGATATTTCTGATCCGGTATCGTCCGAATCGGTGAGTCCCGCCGGAAAACCTCGGAATCATCCTCCTTTTCATCCACGGGAAGAGCCGGCGCAAGCGCCTCGATGGAACTCGTTCCGGAATTTTGCATTTGGTGGAATCGCTCGACGGGAACGCTATCCGTTCTTATAGAGGTATGAGAGTTTGCGAAGAAGGCCGGTCGCGAAGCGAGGGATCAGGAGAAAAAAACCGCTCTATGCTGTTTGCCGCGGTGTCAGCCCACCAAGGAACCGTAGCCTATGCATTTTCCCTTCATGACGCAGTTGCACGCCGAACTGAAATCCGTCCTGAGCGGATATCCCGGGTTCGTCTTCGAGAGCAGGCCGCGAGAGCTTGCGGGCGACATACCCGTGTTCGTCTTCCACTCGATAGATCCCGTTTCCTTCGAGGCGCAACTCCTGTACCTGAAACGAAACGGATACCGGACTCTGAGTGCGGACGAGACGGCCGACTGCATCGAGGGCCGGGTGGAGTGCGGTCCGAGGTCCGTTGTGCTCACGGTGGACGACGGCAGGTCCAGCTTCTGGAGGTTCGGCTATCCGTTGCTCGAAAAGTACGGAATGAAAGCCGTTCTTTTCATCATCCCCGGCGTAACGCCCAGGGCCGAAGCGCCGAGGCCCAACCTGGCCGATGTCCGGGCCGGCCGCATCTCTCCCGAACAGCTTCACAACGCCGATCTCCGGGACGAAACGGTCTGCAACTGGCCGGAAATACGCATTATGTATGCATCGGGCCTGGTGAGCGTCGAATCTCACACTCTTTTCCACAAGGAAGTGTTCGTAAGTCCCCGGCTCGCCGGTTTTATCCATTCCGGCACATCCTTCGTCCCTTACAAAACTCCCGTCACCGCCTACCTGGAACCGGAGGATGCCGGAGGCGAACCGGACCGGGAGAAGTTCCTCGGCCTTCCCCTTTTTGAACCGGCCCCCCTCATGCAAGGACTCCCCGCTCTCGGGATACCGGAGGAAGTCCTCGACCATTGCCGCAATGCCTACCGGCAGGCGAAAGCCGCGGGAATCGAAACCCGCAACGGATGGATGAGGGACCTGCGGGAAGAGATCGTCGGGAGCGGTTTTGTGACGAACCCGAGCTTTCAGAACCCTGCCGAGGTCCGGGGCGCGATCCGGCGCGACCTGCGGACGGCTGCGGGGATCATCCGCCGGGAAGTCCACCCGGAAGCGGGAAACCATCTGTGCCTCCCCTTCACGGTCGGAAGCCGGTTGGCCGTGGATACGGCCCGCGAACTCGGAATAAGGAGTTGCTTTTGGGGGGTTGTCGGGGGCAGGCGCATCAACAGGGCAGGCGACGACCCGCTGCGCCTGGTCCGGATCAAACACGACTTCATCTGGAGGCTTTCGGGAACCGGGAGAAAGAGCCTCTGTGCGGTGTACGGGATGAAAGCCCTGCGCCGATTCAAGAACGAGCCGGTATTTTGAATACAAGGAGTACCCCATGCGTCATGAACGGCCCATCAGAATCCTGCATGTCATCGACAAACTCTCCATGGACGGCTCCAATCCGAGCAGTTGCGCCACCTTGATAGGGGAATGGGCGACGTGCCTCGATCCCGCCCTTTTCCAGGTATCGGTATGCACCCTGCCGTGCGCGAGAGCGCCCGGAGAGATACTTGAAAGCAAGGGCATCCCCGTACACTATCTCGGCCTGAGCAAGTACTCCCCGAGGAACGTTTTCGCCATCTCGGACCTGGTTGAACGGAAACGCTTCGACATCCTGCACCTCCATGGATACAGCTCCGCAAATTTCGGACGGATCGCGTCCAGGCTGAAGGGGATCGGAAACATAGTTCACGAGCACGCCGTCCTGGATATCCTGCCCCACCAGTACGCGGCGGACCGGATGCTGAGAGGTTTGACGGATGTCGCCGTCGCCGTGAGCGACAGTGTGAGGGACTTCATGATACGGGGCCGCAGCATACCGGAATCGAAGATAAGGATCATCTACAACGGCATACGGGCCGACCGGTTCAGGAGGAGCGACCGGGCCGCCGTCGCGAAGAAGAGGGCCGAACTCCAGATTCCCGATGACTTCGGAATCATCGGCGCCGTCAGCCGGCTCAGGAAGGAAAAGGGCGTCGAGTACTTCATACGGGCCATGCCCCTGATCCTGCGGAAATTCCCGAACACTATCTTCCTGATAGCCGGCGAAGGTCCGCTCCGGGAAAAGCAGGAAGCCCTGACGAAGGAACTGGGCATCGACGGGAACGTCCGGTTTCTTGGATTCCGGACGGATGTCGTCGAACTTCTCTCCATTATGGACGTCACCGTGATACCGTCCCTCATCGAGGGGTTCGGGGTGGCGCTCCTGGAGGCGATGGCGGTGGGAAACCCCGTCGTCGCCACCAAGGTGGGGGGTATGCTCGAGATCGCCGGAGACCGCGAGACGGTCCTGTTCATTCCTCCGGGGGACCCCGGCGCGCTCGCCGACAAGGTCGTTCATCTCTTGGAACACCCCGAATTCGCCGCCCGGTTGGCCCGGAAAGCCCAAATTGCGAGCAAAGCCTTCAGCATCGAAGCAAACGCTCGGGCCCTCATGGAACTCTACTGGGCCGTGCACGAAACCCGATGTTCCGGGCAGACCCGGCTGGCGGCGGCTTAGGGCGGGCTTCGCGTTGCGGGTTGCGGGTTGCCGGTTGCGCGTTCGTGTTACGTGAGTTGTGTGCGTGAATCGGGAAACGGGCTTCGCGTTGCGGGTTTCAGGCGCGCCGGTGCGGCCGCGGCCCGTTGTGAAGGAAAGGACGATTATGCAGGTGGATATCATCACGGAAGAGCGGGACCTGGATCGCCTGGAGCCCGCATGGAACGAACTGATCGTACGCTCTGGCGCCACGAATTTCTTCCTGTCCTTCGAATGGTATCGGACTTGCCGGCTGCACCTGGCGGAAGGCGGCGCCATGTGCGTGGCGGTCGCCCGCCGGGACGGTCGCGTGCAGGGTATCGCGCCGCTTTGCATCAAATCCAAGGAGGGTTTCCGCCGCCTCGGATTCATGGGACCGGCGGATTACCAGGACTTCATCATAGCGCCCGAACATAGGCCGCAAACCCTGGAAGCCATTCTGCACGCTCTCCGGAGCCATCCGGGCTGGGACATATTCGAACTGGTCCGGGCGCCGTCGGATTCCCCCAATTTCGAGCAGCTTCAGCTTGCGGCATTCAGAGCCAACGGACTGTACGAGGTACGCCCGACCGATGTCGCCCCGTATATAAGGATCGAAAGCTCGTGGGACGCCTACTGGCAAAGCCTAGACAGAAGGTTCCGGTCCGATTCGCGCCGGTGCATGAAAAAGCTGGAAGCGGAGGTCGGTAGCGTTTCTTTCCGGGTTCTCGACGACCGGGAGGAAATCTCGACCCACCTGGACGTGCTCATGAAGCAGCACATCGCCCGCCGGGACGCTCGCGATTACAGCCTGTTCCACTCACCGGCCTACCGGAGCTTCTACACGGCGCTGGCCGAGGCTTTTCGACGGAAGGGCGCACTCAGCCTTGCAGCCATGCGGGCGGGAGACCGGATCGCGGCCCTCAGCCTCGGATTTACGTATGGGGGTAAGTACCTGGACCTGGTGACCAGTTTCGACGAGGCGCTGGCGAAGTACTCCGTGGGACGACTGCTGGCGATCTATACGGCGGAGCAGGCCTTCAGGGCCAACCTCGAAGAGTACGACATGGGATCGGGCGCGGAAACCTACAAATTCAAATGGAAACCGCGGACACGCCGGCTCTGCGCGGTCACGCTCTGTCCGCCCAAACCGCGAGGCAGACTGGCTCACATGTGGTTCAACCGCCTACGCCCGAAACTGGACGCCAACACTTACGCCCGAGCCCTGCGCTTTTCCCTTCTGCGGGCGGGGATCGGCAGCAGGTAGACGCCGGCGGGAAAAAAGGCAGAACCGGGATGGAAACCATGGAAACCGCTGATGATGAACATAAAGAGCATCATACTGAAAAACCTTAGTTTCTCGACCCTTACGGCTTCCACTCACGTTCTGATGTTCGTTACGCTCATACTCGGTGCGCGGTTCCTGGGCCGGCACGACTTCGGGGTTTTTTCCTTCGCATACGCCTTTTCCGAAGTGACCAACGTAATCTTCGATTTCGGCTTCTACCCCCATCTGACGCGCACCATCGCGAGGGACAAATCCGGATCGGCACACATACTGGGCAACCTCCTTTCATTGCGAACGATTTCGTATCTGCTGCCGGCGGCAGCGCTTTTTCCGATCCTCTACTTTACCGGCACGTCCCCGACAGTACTGATCGCCATCTATCTCACCATGGCTCAGTTCTTCCTGAAGGGCTACCAGATGCTCTTCCGGGGCATGTTCACGGCCAACAACCTCTTCCACCATGAGAGTGCGTCCGTCGTCATCGACAGGGTGTGCACCCTCGTGCTCTGCGCCGCGGTTCTTCTCGCCGGAGGCAAAGTCATAAGCTTCGCTTTGATGCTGCTTGTGGGGAAAGTCCTAAGCGTGGTCTATCTCATGTGGAAGCTGAATTCCCTCGATGTCGGCCCCATCCGGATGCGTTTCGACACGCGCGAGTGGCCTTCGTTGCTGCGAACCTCCATCCCGTTCGCCCTGAGCATCGTCTTCAGCGATATCTACTTCAAAGTGGACAGCGTCATGCTGGGATACCTGAGAAGCGCCGCGGAGGTGGGCCGGTACTCGGCGGCGTACAACCTGTTCGAAGGGCTGACCAACATAGCGCTGGTGGTGTCGTCGAGCATCTATCCGCTGGTTTCCAGGTGCCATGTGGAAGACTCCGGGATGGTCGGGGTCATATTCTCCAACGCATTCAAAACGATATTTCTTATCTGCATGCCCGTGCTGACCGTCGGATTTCTTTTCTCAAAGGAAATCATCCACCTGGTATACGGCAACGAGTACGCCGACTCGGTACTGGTGCTGCAGATACTACTCTTTGCGTTCGTCTTCGTTTCCGCCGGGCTGCTCTGTTCCCACGTGCTGGCGGGCACCAACAAAGAGAGGGCGATCGTGGCCGCAACCGGCGTGGGCGTCGTCGTCAACGTGGCGGCAAACGCGTTCGCAATCCCGGGTTACGGAGCCAAAGGGGCCGCCCTCACAACGGTGCTCACGGAACTGGTCGTGCTGGCGATCATGCTCTACGCTCTGAAGGACCGGATCACCCCGAGATACCCCGACATGATCTTCATGGCCAAGGTCACGCTGGCGTCCCTGGCCACGCCGGCGCTCGGAATGGCCCTTTCGGAACACCTGCACATAGCCGGTTTGGCGGCATGCCTCGGAGTTTTCTACCTTGCCCTGCTCTACCTGCTGAAAGCGCACAAGGCTTTTGCCGCATACGACACCCGACGCGTCCCTTCCAACCCCCTCGAATGACGGCCCGGTTCCCCGGCATTGCCGGGGAACTTTACGAACGACCGTTCGTCATCCACAACCAGTATGCAACGAACCGGCGAGGATATCCACGCAAGAAACGTTCCGTGCTCAGATTTCTTCCACACCCACTTCGTTCAATGGAATGATTTGATCGGAATGGATTTCCCTTCCGTGCTTCCGGGGCGACGATATGCCTTTCCCGTCTCCATTCCTCCAGCCTGCCGAGGTAATTGTGCTGTCTTGAATGGTTGCGGGAGTTGTTCCGGCGGACGGGAACCGTATTCCCCTCAGGTCGCGTTTGGACGCATTCTTCGCCTTCTCCCCAACGAGCGCCACCAGCCCGGAAACAAATTCCTTCATCTGCTCGGCCTGCGCGTTGAGTTCCTCGGAAGCTGCCGCCGATTCCTCGGAATTGGAAGCGTTTTGCTGGACAACCCTATCCATCTCGGTGACGGCCCGGGTGATTTCCTCCGCACCACGGGATTGCTCCTGCGATGAGGCCGCAATCTCGCCGATCAACTCACCCACTTTTTGCGTATGTTCGACAACCATGGCGAAGGCCCTATTCGTCTTTTCCACAGTCCCTGAACCGTGCTTGATCTTCTTCACCGTGCCTTCTATCAGGCCTGCGGTATTTTTGGCCGCCTCCGCCGCTCTCATGGCCAGGTTTCTCACTTCATCGGCAACAACGGCGAACCCCGCCCCCGCCTCCCCCGCGCGGGCAGCTTCGACAGCCGCATTGAGCGCCAGGAGATTGGTCTGGAAGGCAATTTCATCAATGGTTTTGATGATCCTCGAGGTGTCTTCGCTCGCCTTGGTGATCTCATCCATCGATTCGGTCAGTTCCCTCATGGAGGCGGTCGATGTGTCAACGACTTGCATGACTTCGGACATCAAAGCGTTGGCGTGGCCCGCATTGTCCGCGTTCTGCCTCGATGTGGCGGACAGTTGCTCTATGGCGGAAGATGTCTGCTCCAGTGCTGCGGCCTGTTCGGATGCTCCTTCGGCAAGCTGCTGACTGGCTGAAGCGACCTGGCCCGAGGCCGAAACCACCTGCTGGGAGCCTTCGGTAAGGCCGTCTATCACTGTGTTGATCGGTTTGAGGATTCCTCGGGTTATGGCGAAAGCCAGGGCGGCGCCCAGCAGCACGGCCAGTATGAGACCGTATATCATAAGCCGGGACGACGCGGAGAGCATGCTGCTGAGTTCATCCGAGGTACTGTCGATGCGTTGGAGCGCTGTCTTGGTGCATTCCAGGCTGACCGCCGCAGCTGCGTTCCCGAGTTCCCGACGCTTGTTGTTGACGTCGAGGAGGGCCTGAAAGCTGCCGCTGGGGTCGGTCATGGCGGTTTTGTAGTCCCGGGCTGCCCGCAGTACCTGTGCAAGGTCTTTTTTGTCTGATTCCTGGGCGGTTATGGCGAGGAGTTCCGTGATCTTTTGTTCGATTTTCGGAAAGTTGCCCAAAGCCTGCTTGGTGATTTCGGAATCCCGCAGGGCCTGGGCTTTGAAGTTGGCGATACGCGTCCAGTTCAACAGGTCGAGCACATCATTGATCAGGGCGATCTTCTGCAACCGTTGCTTCAACCCGCCGGTTTCCGCATCGGCTTCGATCTCTTCGGTCATTTTCCTTTTCTGGCCTTCAAGGTACGCATAGGCGTGTTTCGAGAAGTCCGCGGCAGCTTCATCCAGGGCCTGCCGGTTCCTGGCGAGCCCTTCCACCTTTTCCACGGTCACCCCGATGAGTTTATCGTATTCGTTCAGATTGGCCTCCAGGGGACCCATCATTTCCTTGAGCTTGGTCAGATGTTGCGATTTGGCCGCCAAATCCCGCAGATCGGCCAGATTCTTTTTGATGTCCCCGGCTGCTTTCTTTCCGGCCTCCAAGGATTTATCGTCGCCTGTATAGCTGTAGCCCCTCAGCTCATACATCATCTCCCCCACGCTTTGCTCCAAATCAACTACGGCGTTCACTTGAGGGACGAACTGCCTGGCCAGCACCATGGTCTGTTCCTGGGCATCCTTCATTCTCCATATCGCCCCCCATCCAAGCACAACGGTAATGAACAAAATGGTCCCGAATCCACAGGCTATTCTTGTACCCAGCTTCATGTCTCTCATAGATGGTCTCTCCCTATCTCGAAAAGAATGAATTGTTGAACAATCGACTCAATACACAGAGGGCTTCGTTCCGCGCCGCTCCCCCCGTGAAACTCCCCCTATCGAGCACCTTTGCGTCACTTCATCGCAAAGTCCTCCCGTGGCGTCATACCCGGCGGAGAAGATGAGACACCGATTCATGGGTGCTTGAATCTTCCCGCATTCTTGTCCAGCAGCTTTCGAATGGCGCGGGCGAGTTCGCTCCTTGAGAAGGGCTTTGCGACAAATGCCCCGATCCCCATGGCTTCGGCCTCCTCCGGCGTGACAAGATCGCTGAATCCCGTACAAAGGACGATCGCAATATCGGGTCTTATTTCGAGCAATTCTCTCGACAGTTCAGTTCCCGTCATACGCGGCATGCTATGGTCGGTAAGCACGAGGTCGAAACGGCCGGGGTCGGCTCTAAAGATCTCCAGGGCTTCGCGGCTTCCGGTTCTGGTGGTAACCCGGTATCCAAGCCGCTCGAGCATCGTTTTCGCCATCCCTGCCAGTATCTCTTCGTCATCTACCACGAGGATGTGCTCGGTACCTCCGGGGATCGACGCGTACGCCTTCTCTTCTTTGCTTTCACCGCCTTCCGCGGAGTGATCGATCCTTGGGATAAAGACATGGAAGGAAGTGCCCACGCCCGGTTCGCTTACAACTCTAATAGCGCCTCCGGACCTCTTTACGACTCCATGGACGAATGAGAGCCCCATGCCGGTCCCTTCTCCGGGCTCCTTCGTCGTGAAGAAGGGATCGAAGATCCGTTCGATGACCTTCGGCGACATACCGTGGCCCGTATCCGTTACGGTGAGCTTGATGTAGGGGCCGGGCGCCGGATCGGATCCAAGGGACGCGTTGTCGATGCATTCAGCCATCAGGCTCACCTCCAGGTCTCCGCCGGACTCGCGCATGGCATGAGCCGCATTGCTGCACAGGTCTACAATCACCTGATGGATTTCGGTCGGATCGCCCAGGACGAAAGCCGGGCGGGAGATGAACTTCCGGTGGAGCTTGATGTTGGATGGCAGGGTTTTCCTGAGGCAATGAATCGCGTCTTCGGTGATCCGTCGGATATCGACGGGCTGCTTTTCCTCTTTGCCTTGCTGATTGAAAGCGGCAATTCGCCTGACCAGGTCCTTTGCACGTCGACCGGCGTCGAGCACCTGAACCAGATGCTTGATCGTTGGGCTTCCTTCGGGCAGATCGTCTATGGCCATTTCCGTATAACCAATCATGGCAGTCAGAACGTTGTTGAAGTTGTGCGCAATTCCACCGGCCAGGGCGCCGGCCACCTCCATTTTCCGGCTTTGCTGAAGCCGTCTCTGCAGCGCCAAGTGTTCCGTGATGTCCTTGAGAGTCTCAATGGCGCCGATAATCTCTCCGTTTGAATCCTTGAGGCGAGATGCATGAAAGTAGACGTCCCTCTTCTTTCCCGCTATAGTCAACTCGTCTAATGCCTCGAAGGCTTCGGAATGAAACGAACACCGCGCCAGTCCTTTGCTTCCGTAAAGCCTTTCCATGGCTTCCAGGTCCATTTCAAGCACCACGTCCACCAGGATCGGCCTCGCGGGCTCCGGATAAAAGATGGTTGAATCGACCGGCTCGCCCAGAACATCATTTCTCGGAACTCCGGTCAGGAATTCACAAGCCCGGTTCCAGAAAACCACTCGGTGCTCCCGGTCTATTACGAAGCTCGGAATCGGGTTGCCGTCCAGAATGACGGAAAACCGCTCCCGCTCCCTGGTCACGATATCTTCCGCCCGCATGTTTTCGGTGATCTCGCTGACAGTAGCCGCCATGCCCACCGGTTTACCTCCCTTCATCATCCATCGGAATACCTATGTACTTTGCAAGAATGTGAGCGCTGTCCTTTCTCCGAAATACACTCTCGAATCACGGACACGTCAGGAACTTCCCTTACCGTCCGGTTTTCAGCACTTCGCCCGGTTCTCAGAAATACCGACGCACCCTCGAATGGCGAGAGCAGGGGCAGCGAAAATCAGCATCCATCCCGTGCACCGGCCGGTTATCGGGCCGGCTTCAGGTCGGAGAGACCGGGCAAACCGGAAAGCAAGTTATGCGCATATGCTTGTGCGTGAAATCGATCTATTAGATCCAGGCGCGTACGCAAATTGCGCACCATGAAATAATGGATAAATTTCTATATCAATAACGATATCTTAAAAGATAGAGCAAGTAGACTTACATCGAGATTGAGAAAAAAAGCCAGTACGCAAGTGAAATTCTGCAAACTTTAATAACCAGTGATATTCATACAATACCTACAAGCCTTACAGAATCCGTACATGCAGGAATAAATATCCTTGCATAAACCTAATGATAGCCATTTGGCGCACTAAGCAGGTGAGCAAAAGTTAAATTAAATGTTGCTGGAAATGACGGAACATCTCTGTAAAGCCAGGAACACCGGGGCTTCGGATAGGGTCTCCCTTGTAAGAGCCCCAAAATGCCGGGGCATCCAAAAACTCCTGATGCAGTAAGGCTTTGCGGGCTCCAAATTCCACCAGGACGGGGTGGCAAGACGGCAGGTCCGCGGAGAAAGTTCTTGCATTTCCGTACTCTTACAGGTTGTGCTCTTGGAAGATCCAATCCTATGAGGCTCTCACGTTATCCCACCTCCGTAGATCCTTGCCACACAGAGCTTTCAAGCCGATCCCGGCATTTTCGGGCAACGTTCAAGCCTACCTAACACAACCTGGAGGACTCTTCCTGATCTGACTTTGGATTCTGCACAAGGTTTTAAACGACTTTTGCTCAAGTATTTAAAAGCCCAGCCGGAACCTATGCTTTTACCGTCCGCGCCCGCCTGCATCCCTACCGCGTGCGAATGGCCACGATGCCATACGACAGGTCATCCCCAAGCTCTTCAAACAGCTTGACTTCATCTGCCAGAAAGGCATGCGGTTTATCGGCAAAAATCTCCAGTACTCCAATGACTTCTTTCCAGGAAAGCAGAGGGATGGCGATGGAGGAGAGATAGCCCCGCCTGAGTGCTTCTTCCCGCCATGGTCCGATGATGGGGTCCGTCCGGATACTGTCGGCGACATAGAGCATGCCGGTGCGCATTGCCGTTCCAAAGGTCCCGTACCCCCTTACGGCGGTCTTCAGCCTCACCCCGCAAGCCTTCAAATATCCGTCCTCATGACCCGCGAAGCTCAAGGATGCTACTGCGTCGTCTACTTTGAATCCACCCCAGGCAAAGCGATACTTTCCCGTTTCGACGATGATGGAGCATACCTCTTTCAGTAATCTCCGCTCATCCGCTGCATGAACGAGGGCTTCGTTGCACTTGTTGAGCACCTCGAGTATGCGGTTGGTATTGGCGAGGCGTTCCTCTCTCCGGCGACGCTCCAGAAGCTCTTCTCTCACTTGTTCGTTAGTAGGAATTGAATCAGCAGCTATTTGTCGGTCCCCCTGTCTGCAGACTATTTCCACGATCGACTCACATGGAAAAAGCCTACGGATTTCCGTGACTGTACGCACCGGTAAGCTCCACGGCTCGCGTTTTATTCCACCGCTCAAAGATCGATTCACTCAGGATCGTTTTATTTCATCAAAACGACCACAATGAAAGGCAGGCTTTCAGCGGAGGAAAAGCGTAGTTAAAACCTACGCTTTCGGGATGCTTTGAAGGAATGATTTCAGATTGTCCTTCTTGTTCTTCAGTCCGAATTTCCTGCGCATGTTGATCTTGTGAAACTTGACGGTATCTACCGAAATCGTCAGAATCCCGGCTATCTCGCTCGCCGTCTTCCCCGCACGGACCAGTTCCGCTACCTGCATCTCCATCGGCGTCAGGTTGGAAAACCGCGAACGGAGATTCCCGGCAAAAGGGGAAACGATCTCCCGTAAGCCGGTTTCCAGAAGATCCAGAATCGTCTGCTGGCGGCTATCCAGCCGGGTATTTTTCATCCTGGCGATATGGGGCGATATCATCTGGTTGACATTACAGATGATCTTTTCCTCCAGTTCTCTTTTGTCCTCTTCTCCACACTTCAACAAAACGCGGAGAGCCACGTTGGTTTCCTCGAGTTCGGTCGTGCGCTCCTCGACTCTTCGTTCCAGTCTGTCGTGAGCCTCCTTCAGCGCGGTTTCCGCGTTCACACGCCAGGTTATATCGACAATTCCGGCTATGGCGCCGGAATATTCTCCATTTTCGGTGAATACGGGAGATGTTGCGAGAGTAGTGAAAACCTTGCTTCCGTTCTTTCTCAGAAACACAAAATCGTGCTGTTCCCTGACGCCTTGCTCCCTGCGTTCGAGATTGCGCGTGCAGGCCTCGACTCCCTGCTCATCCATGAAAGAGAACAGGTGCTTGCCGAGCATCTCCTCTACAGTGTAGCCGAGCATTTCCGCCATGGGCGGATTAACGAATGTGGTAACGCCGTCTTTGCCTATGACCCAGATTCCCTCCTGCAGATTCTCGACCAGGTCCCTGTACTTCTTTTCACTCATCCTCAACTCTTCCTGAATTCGCTTCTGCCCGGTTACGTCCCTCCAGGAGGCGACAAAGCCATTGCCCGACTTCGCCGCTCGTATATCGAATATTCTTCGTAGTTTGCGCCCTCCGTATACATCCTCGTAGACTATCGCTTCCTTGATTAGCGGCTTGCCCGTCTCGACCAGTCCGCGGTACTCTTCAAAAAGCCCGGACTCCCGGTGGCCCGGAAAAAGATCGAGCAGTCGTCCGCCGATCTGCTCCTCTCCGGTCATCCCATTGCCGGCGCAGGCGGCTTCGTTGACATATGCAACCAGGAAATCGACTATCTCCCCTTTCTCGTTGTACACCGGCGAGTAGATGCCGAAACAGTCGAGCATGCTCTCTATGGAAGTCTTGAATCTCTCCTCGCTTTCCCGAAGCGCCGTTTCCGATCTCTTGCGGGCGGTAATGTCCTCGATGAGTCCTTCTATGGTCTCTATGCTTCCCGTGCCTCCCCTTATGCCCCGGACCGTCAGGGAGACAAAGATTCTTTCACCGTCCCTGCGCCTGAGTTCCGTCTCGAAATTGCTGACGATCCCCTCTTCCAGAACGGCCTCATTGAGTTTACGGAAGTCCTCCGGGTCGACGTAGAACTCTCGTATGTCTGAAACAGTGGACAGAAGCTCTTCCGGACTCTCGTATCCGAGCATTCTCGCAACGAACGGATTGCAGCTTATGGATTTGCCTTTAAGGGTGCGCCGTATGATCCCGAAAGGGGCGCCCTCGAAGATAGCCCTGTATTTCTCCTCCGATTTCTTCAGCGCATCCTCCACCTGCAGCCGGGCAATGAGACCGCCGATTTGCGCCCCGATTGCTTCGAGAGCGCAACGGGTGGCGGACGTCAACTCATCATCGGTGCGGGATGCGAGATTCAATGAGGCAACGACCCTCTCCTCGTGTTTCAAGGGGATAACGGCCAGGGCCTTGATTCCCTCCCGCTTGAGAATATCGGCATTGAGGAAATCGCAGGGCGCGGACCAGTAGGCGGGCTCACCGGCCACGGAGATCCCGAATTGAAGGGAATCCGCGGTATAGCAGGAGACGTCCTCGACGAACCCGGCGGAAAGCCCCCTGTGTGCGACCAGGTGAAGTTCGCCCGCCTCGGGATCGACCGTATAGACTCCTCCGGCGTCAACCCCGTCCAACTGGAGCAACCGGTCGAGCAGGAGGTCCATCGCTTCCTGGAAGTTTGAAGTCGATCCCAAGCCGAGTGCGATATCCCGTTGAACCCGTATCAACTCTTTCGCCTGCTTGATCCGGGTAATGTCTTCGAGCATGGGGGAAAAATAGAGCGGTTTCCCGTCCACATCCCTGATCAGCCGCACGGACACTCTTCCCCAGATGAGCCTGCCGCTCTTGTGGATATAGCGCTTCTCCAGGCTGTACTGATCGATTTCGCCCGATAAGATTCGCCGGACCTCACGGAGATCGGCTTCCAGGTCCTCGGGATAGGTTATGTCGGGAAAAGTCATGGAAAGAAGCTCCTGCTCGCTGTAGCCGACGATCCGGCATAACTCGGCGTTGGCTTTCAGGAGTCGATAATCCAGGGACACTATTGCCGCTCCGATGGGAGACTGATCGAACAATCTGCGAAATTGCGCATCGCCGGCCCGCAGCCTCCGCTCGCTTTCCCGTAGAGCGTTCTCCCTTTCCCTGTGGTGGATTGCATAGCGGATGGACCGATCGAGGAGGGATGGAGTAATTTGGGCCTTTTCCAGGTAATCATCGGCCCCGGCTTCCATTGCGAGAAGATCGATTTCCTCGCTGCCTTTGCCGGTCAAAACGATCACGGGAATCGCGCATCCTTCCCGCCGTATTGTCTCCAGCAACTCCAGCCCGTTCCTCCCGCCGAGTTGGTAATCGAGAATGCAAATGTCCCGGGAAGAAAGCGAAACGGCGTCCAATGCCGAGTCGTAGTCCTTTACCCAGTTCAGCTCGAAGCATCGGGCGGGCAGGTTCGAAAGGACATCGCGAACGAGGATGTAATCGTCTTCATCGTCCTCGACGAGGAGTACCCGGACCGGCGAACTCTCTGAATCCATAAGCGCATTTCCGCATATTTTCCTGACTCCAAGCCCTTCAAACGGTCTCATACTCCTCCAACGGAATTACCTGCCTGGAAGTCGGCTCTTTCGCTCGCGGCTTCCGGTCGGCCGATGCTCTTTTCCTGAATTCCCCGAACATCGAATCGCCTTCTCCGCTTGCGCCATCGGCCGCGGGAAGCAGGTCCGCACTATTTGCCGCAAAACTCGAGGCGAAGAGTTCCCGCCGATTCATCTTGCGGGCGTGGTCCGACTGGATCGGGGTCTCCTTACCGGCTTCTCCCTCCACCAGCGCATTCAACTCGATCACGAATTCCCTCATTTGCTCGGCCTGGGCATTCATCTCCTCGGACGCTGAAGCCGACTCCTCGGCGCCGGCGGCATTGTTCTGAGTCACCTTGTCCATTTCGGAGACCGCTTTGTTTACCTGTGCAATTCCTTGAGCCTGTTCCCGTGAGGCCGCGGCTATCTCCCCCACGAATTCCCCCGATTTCGCCACTATGGTCAATACCCGGTCGAATTCCCGATAGGTGTCATCCACCAGGTCTACTCCGTCCTTAGTCTTTCTGACCGTATTCTCGATCAAATTCGCCGTGCTCTTTGCAGCCTCGCTCGCCCTCAGCGCCAGGTTCCTCACTTCTTCGGCAACAACGGCGAACCCGGTCCCGGCCTCCCCGGCCCGTGCGGCTTCGACCGCGGCGTTAAGGGCCAGCAAATTCGTCTGGAAGGCGATTTCATCGATGGTCTTGATGATCTTCTGCGTCTCTTCGGAGGCCGTCGCAATTTCCGACATGGACCGGGTGAGTTCGACCATGGCTCTGTTGGCCCCCTCCACAATCTGATTGGCTTCCACCATCAGCTGATTGGCCTGCCCCGCATTTTCCGCATTCTGCCTTGTCATGGCGGCCATCTCCTCGAGCGAGGAGGAGGTCTCCTCGATCGCGGCCGCCTGTTGAGAGGAGCCTTCCGCCAGTTGCCGGCTCGTGGAAGCCACCTGTCCCGATGCCGCGGCCACCTGCATGGCCCCCTCGCTGAGCCCCTGAACGGTCCTTTTGATCGGACGCGTCGTGCTCAGCGTGATCGATACGGCCAGAATGACCCCGATTACAAGCGTCGACGCCAGCCCGACTATCATGACCCACGAAGCGAAAGAAAGGTCCGACGCCGCCTCATTTCCCGTCTGCCCGGCGTGCGCTATGCCCGCCGTGGCCGTGGACTCGGCCAAATCCTGAACTCCTTCCAGGGCGAGGCCGCGTTTCACGTGGAGCTCCTCCAGCGCCGACCAGTTCGAGGAAAGCTCGGCCATAGCCGTTTTGTAGGCGCTCGCGGCTGCGTCGATCTTTTCCAGGTGCTCAATATTGCGTGGATCCCTGGTGACTTGCCTCACCTCGGCAACCTTGGACGCGATCGTATCGAAACTCTTCGAGGTCTCCAGGATCAGCTTCGGCTCCCTCAGCGCCTGCGCCTCGAGATTGCCTATCCGCACGGCGTTGCCCAAATCGATAACGTCATTAATGAGCGTGATCTTCTTCAGCCGCTCCAGGATCATATCCTCACCGGCCCCGGCATGGACCTCTCGAATCATCGCCTTATTTTGATCGTCAAGGTAACCGCCGCAGTTTGTCATGAACTGCCCGGCCGCCTCGTTGAGCCGGTTCCGCAGTTTGTCGACATCGCCCATCTTGGCTACGGTCTGCTCGAGAAGTTCTTCGTAATCGGCCAGTCCGGTCCTGCCCCGCGCCAATCCCTCCCTGAATTTCACGAGAAACGGAAAGCTCGCGGTCAGGCTTTCAGCCTCCTTCATACGCTCATGCACTCGCTCCAGGTCTTTTCGCCCCTCATCCAGGTAGCTCTGCCGGCCGGTGAGTAAATACCCTCTAATGTCGAATATGGCCTTGTACAGGTGCAGCTCCATGCCCCGCGCGATATCGACCTCGGGTATATACGCCCGCGCCAGGGCCGTCGACTTCCCTTCGGTCGTCTTCATCTCCCATATCGCCAGAGACCCTACCGCAAGAAAGATAAAGATCAGGATGCCGAACCCCGCGGCCAACTTTGTCGCCAGTTTCATCTTCTTCATTTTTCCTCCTTAGGAATCGGAAGTGAATAACCTATCGGTTTTAGTCTAAATGGCATTAAAATAGCCTACATAGGTGCATTAAGGTTTTAGCTTGCACTTTAGGCGGCACGAATACATCAAAGAACAACAACTTATTTATTTCCAATTCCTTAGAACTCGGACGCAGCAATCTTTTTGAGCACAGGCTGAATTCTCCAGAGCTCCCCGATGCCGAGCCCGAGAAAGCGCGGCCGCAACGAGTGACACCGGGCGACCAGGTCCTGTTCACGAGTATCGAGCACCACCAGAATGACCTTGATATCGTCAAGGTATTTCTCGATTCTCTCAAATTTCGTCAGGTCTCCGCCGTCCTCGGCCATCAGGACCGCCACTCCGACCGTATGGAACGGGTTGTTCAGGCGATCGATCAGTTCATCGACCGTGTTGCATTCAAAAGTCCTTTTACTCGAGACAATCCCTTCGAGGGCGTTTCTCAACAGTCTCATGTTTTCCGGTTGCAGGGCGCACAGTACAGTCTGCATATCTCGGATGCTCCGGCGAGTCGTCGATTTTGTCAATGTGTTCAGGCTCACCTCCACGGATGGAAACGGAAAGCGCTGGATCTCCTCATCCACGGGGGGCCGATTACAAAATCCATGCCCGGAGAAATGGTAGGAGAAAAAGTTAATGCGAAAGCGGAAAGCAGGGAGGAGGGGAGGATGGAAAGAGAAGATGGTCCATGTCATCTGCCGGAAGTATTCCCCCGTTTCTGGAACGAGGTTTCCCGCATCTCAGGAATCGAACGAGATGGAATCCGAATCTTCGGAAAAGGATACGCCATGCTTATGGAGCAGAGAATAGAG
>CAYOVG010000033.1:0-30039 GCA_964407285.1 uncultured Syntrophobacteraceae bacterium | reverse complement strand
ACCATTAACCGTTTGGGCGTGGTTCCGAACGGGGTGACTCGAAGGGCCACCCCCGCGAAATCGGGGGGCCGCGGGGCCCGGAAGGCCCGGATTTGCGCTTTCGCGGGAACCGCAATGGGGGCTTTCCGGATTCGCCGGGGCGAATTTTGTGGACCATGCCGCCGTTTGGGACGGGGTGAAACGGCCCCGCCGGAGACTGCTCCTTCTTATATTATTAGGAAAGAACACCATTTCAGGATGGAGTGCCATGTTTGAGAGCCTGTCGGATAAGTTTGAAAAGATATTCAAAAACCTTCGCGGCCAGGGAAAACTGACCGAAGCCAATATCCGTTCCGCGCTGCAGGAAGTGCGCATGGCTCTGCTGGAAGCGGACGTGCACTTCAAAGTCGCCAAGGATTTCGTGGCCGGCATCGCCGAGCGGGCGGTGGGGCAGGAAGTGATGCAAAGCCTCACGCCGGGTCAGCAGGTCATCAAAATAGTCAACGAATCGCTCACGGAATTGCTCGGAGGACAGGCGGAACCGCTGCGCCTGATAGGGCGGCCTCCGATCGGCATCATGCTGGTGGGCCTCCAGGGGTCCGGTAAGACCACCACGGCGGCGAAACTGGCCCGCAAACTCTCGGCCGAGAAACGAAAGCCGTGCCTTGTCCCCGCGGACGTATATCGCCCGGCCGCTATCGACCAGTTGACGACCCTGGGGAAGCAGCTCCAGTTGCCCGTCTTCCCTTCCGCGGCGAGTCAGCGGCCCGAGGAGATCGTCAAGGCTGCGGTCCCTTTCGCGAGCCGGCACGGGTGCGACACGCTGCTGGTGGATACGGCGGGGCGCCTCCACGTGGACGATGAGTTGATGGCGGAACTCACCCGGCTAAAGGAAATCCTGCAGCCCGCGGAAATCCTGCTGGTGGCGGACGCCATGACCGGCCAGGACGCGGTCAAGGTGGCCGGCGCGTTCCACGACACCCTGCAGATCAGCGGCGTGATCCTCACGAAACTCGACGGCGACGCCCGCGGCGGCGCGGCCCTTTCCATCCGCGCGGTCACCAACTGCCCCATCAAGTTCGTGGGAACGGGGGAAAAGCTGGACGCCCTCGAAGCTTTCCATCCGGACAGGTTGAGTTCCCGCATCCTGGGAATGGGGGACATGCTGACCATGATCGAGAAGGCCCAGGAAGCCTTCGATGAAAAGCAGGCCCAGGACCTTGCGCGCAAATTCCGCGAAGACTCGTTCACGCTCGAGGATTTCCGCAACCAGCTCCGCCAGATCAAAAAACTCGGCTCGCTCCAGCAGATCCTCGGCATGCTTCCCGGCATGGGGATCATGAAAGAACTCAAGAAAATGGAGGTCGACGACAAGGAGCTGGTGCGGATGGAAGCCATCATCAGCTCCATGACCATGCAGGAGCGGCGAAATGTCGATATCATCAACGGAAGCCGCAGGATGCGCATTGCAAAGGGGAGCGGGACGACGGTCACGGAGGTGAACCGGCTGATCAAAAGCTACGCGGAAGCCCGCAAGGCCATGAAGATGATGATGGGCGGAGGCTCGGGCGGGACCAAAAAGAAGGGGAAAAAGCGACGCATGAAGTCATTTTTTCCTTTTTAAACTTTTTGAAATAGGATATATTCCGCAGTCTGGTTTACCGGGGGTGTTTTTGAACTTATATAGGTCGTAAGTGTAGAGCGATTTTGCGCCCGCCCGGGAACATCTGGAAGCCGATGGTTTTCCTAATGAACTGGATTTTGGGGCAGGCTCGCGAAAAGGGGTTCCTTTTTGCGTTGAGGCCGTCCATATTACAAATAGGTAACTTCAGATAAGGAGGTATACCAGCAATCATGGCAGTACGCATTCGACTGACTCGCCGGGGAAGCAAGAAGAGACCTTTCTATTGGATCGTGGCGGCGTTTTCGGAATCCCCGCGCGATGGCCGCTTTATTGAGAAAATCGGAACGTATAATCCCCTCGTGGATCCTGAACAAATCGATCTCAAGTCCGAGAGGCTCCAATACTGGCTCGGACAAGGGGCCCAACTCACGGATACGGTCAACAGTCTGCTTCGCAAACACGGTGGCGCTCAGGAAGCGAAGGCCTCTTAATATAAGAGAAGATGATACTCGGCCCATAAAGATCGGGAGGTCAGGATGTTAAAGGAACTGATTGAATACATGGCACAGGCTCTGGTGGACAATCCCGAGCAGGTGAAAGTTTCGGAAATCGAAGGGGAACAGACCTCTGTGATTGAGCTTCGGGTTGCCAAGGAGGACCTTGGCAAGGTAATCGGCAAGCAGGGCCGCACCGCACGAGCCATGAGGACGATTTTGAGCGCCGCTTCGACAAAGATCAGAAAACGGGCCGTACTGGAAATCATTGAATAGCGATGCGCAACAGCCTCGCCTGGTCCCCGTGGGTAAGATTACCCGGCCTCATGGGGTCCGGGGCGCCGTAAAAGTTTATCCCTACGGAGAGACTCTGGCCTCATTGGGGGTTGGAGCCGAAGTCCATTTGGATTCATCGCCGGGAGGGCCCGGGGGTGGATTGGCCATTGCCGGCATCAGGCCGCAGGGGAAGATGTGGATTGTCGAGTTCGCCGGGGTCTCCGACCGGGATAAGGCCGAAGATCTGTGCGGGCAGGAGATTCTTGTCCCGGAAAGCGTTCTTCCGCCCACCGATGAAGGGGAGTATTACTACTTTCAGCTCATCGGCCTGCGCGTGGAGACGACCTCGGGCGAGACGCTGGGACCGATCAAGGGGATTCTGGAAGCCGGCGGCAACGATGTGTACGTTGTCGAACGGCAGGACGGCAGGGAAGTGCTCATACCGGCCGTGGATGAGATCGTTCGCCGGGTGGACCTGGAAAATGGCGTGATGGTGGTGGATCTGCCGCGGGGTCTTACGGATGATCTTTGATATTCTGACCATCTTCCCCGGCATGTTCGAATCGCCTCTGAGCGAAAGCATTATAGGCAAGGGGATCGAACGGGGGTTCATACGGGTCCGGTTGCACAACATCCGGGATTACGCTCACGACAAGCACCAGATGACCGACGACCGCCCCTTTGGAGGCGGCGAGGGCATGGTGATGAAGCCGGAACCTATCGTGGAGGCCCTCGACCGGTTGCGGGAGGAAACTCCCCCTCCGCATGTCGTGCTCCTGACTCCCCATGGACGGCTTTTCCACCAGGGGGTCGCGCGGGAGTTGAGCCGGCTGTCCCGTATTGCGCTGATTTGCGGCCGGTACGAAGGGGTCGACGAGCGGGTGGCGGAGCACTACGTGGACGACGAAATTTCCATTGGGGATTTCGTCCTGACGGGAGGCGAGTTTGCCGCGATGATCGTGGTGGATGCGGTTTCCCGGCTCATTCCCGGCGTGGTGGGAAACGCGGCCTCGGTGGAGGCCGAATCCTTTGCGGAACCGCTGCTGGAGCATCCGCAGTACACGCGCCCCCAGGAATTCCGGGGGCATTCGGTCCCGGAAGTGCTGCTGACCGGAAACCACGAAGTCATAAGGAAGTGGCGCAGAGGACAGGCGCTCCTGAGAACCAGGACGCGCCGGCCGGACCTCTTCGCCGGTTTCGATCTTTCTCCGGCGGACATGAAGCTCCTTCGCCAGGCGGAAGAAGAATGCAGAACGGAAAGCCGAGGATGCGGTTAGAGAAGGCGTTGCCGCTTTACCTGGCGCTGGTGCACTACCCCGTGCTGAACCGGAGAGGGGAAGTCATTGCATCAGCCGTCACCAACCTGGACCTGCACGACCTGGCGCGCCTCTCATGCACCTATGGCCTGTCGGCCTGTTACGTCGTGACGCCCCTGGAGGACCAGCGGGCGCTGGTTGGGACCCTGATACAGCACTGGTGCGAGGGGGTCGGCAAGGAACTCCACCCCAAGCGGGGGCAGGCGTTGGACTGCCTGCGCATGGCGACGGATATCGAGCAGGCTGCGCTGGATGCGGAGCGGGAATGGGGCCGCAAGCCCGTGATCTGGGCCACCACGGCGCGGGAGCACAAAGATCCTTTACTCCTCGGCGCCGCCGGGCGGATGTTGGCCGAAGACGGTGAAACGCCGAGGATCATTCTCCTCGGAACGGGCTGGGGCCTGGATTCGCGGGTCCTTGAATCGGCGGATGCCGTGCTGGAACCCATCCGGGGTTTCAACGGCTACAACCACCTGTCGGTGCGTTGCGCTGCCGCGATCTTGGTGGACCGCCTGTTGAGCGGGGAAAGATAAGTTACGAAGTTACGGAATTTTTAAGATTGGTTGGAGACTGCGAAACTCATAGCGAGCAAGAGAATGGATGGAGGATATAAATGAGCGCCAAGGCTTTGATTGCAAACATCGAGAGAGATTTCATGAGGCTGGATATCCCGCCCTTCCGGGTAGGCGACACCGTTAAGGTGCACGTTAAGATCCGTGAAGGGGACAAGGAACGTATCCAGGTTTTCGAAGGTGTGGTTATTCGCCACCACAAGGGTGAACTGAACGCCACCTTTACCGTCCGCAAGATATCCTATGGAGTCGGTGTGGAGAGAATTTTCCCCGTCCATTCGCCCCAGATCGACCGCGTCGAGATACTGCGTCGCGGAAGAGTGCGTCGCGCCAGGCTGTACTACCTGCGCGACAGGGTTGGAAAAGCCGCAAGGATTCAGGAGAAACGTTAGTGGCGGCCGCCCCTTGCGACCACCCCGCGGTGGACGCCTTTCTCTTCGAGAGGGAGGCCTACCGCGGGGGGTTCCAGAGGGTTGCGGGGATAGATGAAGCGGGCCGCGGGCCGTTGGCCGGTCCCGTGGTGGCCGCAGCCGTTGTATTGCCCCCTGATCCGGATCTTCCCGGAGTCAAGGATTCCAAGCTGCTGACGGCCGGGCGGCGAGAAGCGCTCTACGACGAGATCCACGCCGGCGCTCTCGATGTGGGGATCGGTTGCGTGGAAGCTTCGGAAATCGATCGGATCAACATTCTTCAGGCCACCTTCCAGGCCATGATCATGGCCATCGACGCCCTCCGGGTCCCTCCCGACTTCCTGCTCATCGACGGTCCTTACAAGCTGCCCCTGCCCATTTCCCAAAAAGGTATTCCCAAAGGCGACCGGTTGAGCCTGACGGTCGGCGCGGCTTCAATCGTGGCCAAGGTTTATCGTGACCGGCTCATGCGCGGCTATCACGAGCGGTATCCCGTTTACGCATTCGACCGCAACAAGGGATACGGTTCCGCCCTGCATCGGGCGGCGCTTTGCCGGTACGGGCCGTGTCCGATACACCGGCTGAGCTTTCGCGGGGTGATCGTGGAGCGGGAGGAGGAAGGCGGTGGCGACGAAAACGGACGCCAGGCATGAAAAGGGGCGGTGGGCGGAGCAGGTCGCCGTGGACTTCCTCGACCGGCGGGGACTCACCGTTGTCGCCCGCAATTTCCGGTGTACTCTGGGAGAGATCGACGTGGTGGCCCGGGACGGAAAGACGGTCGTGTTCGTGGAAGTCAAATTCAGGAGGGACGTCAGCCGCGGGTTGCCCCAGGAGGCTGTTTCCGCGAGCAAACAGAGGCGGCTCACTTTACTGGCGCAGTGGTACCTCAAAAAACACCGGCTGGAGGGACAGCCCGCCCGCTTCGATATCGTGGCCGTCACGATGGAGGAGGGAGAACCTCGGATCAGGTGGATCGCCAACGCCTTCGAGGCTCGTGAATAAGTTGAAAACATCCGAAGCGAGAGGCAATCATGCCGAACGGAACTCTTTACATGGTAGCGACTCCCATAGGCAACCTGGCGGATATCTCGCTCAGGGCGCTCGATACGCTCCGTTCCGTGAGCCTCATCGCCGCCGAGGATACCCGGCGCACCAGGAAGTTGCTTTCGCACTACGATATCCACAAGCCGCTCATCAGCTACCACGAGCATAACGCCGGGGAACGCGGCCCCGAACTGATAGGGCGGCTCCGCGAGGGCGAGGATGTCGCCCTGGTGACCGATGCCGGCACCCCCGGAATATCGGACCCCGGAACGGCCCTCGTGCTCGACGCCCTCGAGGCGGGCATCGCCGTGACGGCCATTCCCGGCCCCAGCGCCGCAATCACGGCGCTGATCGTATCCGGGCTTTCCACGCACCCCTTCGCCTTTCTCGGCTTTCCCCCGAGCCGCGGGGCAGGGCGAAGACAGTTCTTCGCGAAGTACGCCGCGCTCCCCATGACGCTCATCCTGTACGAGTCTCCCCAGCGGATTCGGCATACCCTCGAGGACATAGCGCACTACTGGGGGGAGCGCCGGGTGGCCGCGGCAAGGGAACTCACCAAGCTCCACGAGGAGGTGTTCAGAGGTTCCGTTTCCGAAGCGCTGGAGTACTTCAGCGAGGGGGGGCGGGGCGAGTTCACGCTGGTGGTGGAGGGGAGCGCGGAAGATGTCGCCGGCGCCGCGGGTGTGGCCGTCGGCCGGGAGAGGGGAGAGGAATCGACGGCTGTCGATTGGCGCGAGGACCTCGAGCGGATGCTTTCCGATTCGAGTCTGAGCGTGAAGGACGTTGCGGAGAAGATTGCCGTACGGTACCGGATTCCCCGCCGGACGGCGTACCGGGAGGCGCTGAATCTGAAGAAGGGCGGAGGCGGGTCGTGAACGCCCGCCGGTACGGTGGTTGCGGCCCGAATGCCGTGTCGGCGTTTCAGCGTTGGCGTCCGCCGGCGGTGCGGACGGAAAGAATGCGGTTTCGGGAAAAAGTGTCGGGCGTTTTTTTTCGGGGCAGGTAACGGGCAGGCGTATGAGCGATATGCACGGCATTGCGGGGCGGTTCGCGCAAGGTTGCGGGATTTCCGATATCAGGGAATACGGGAGCGGGAACATCAACGACACATACCTCGTGACCCTGGATTCCGGGAACGGAAAGCGCTTCGTGCTTCAGCGCGTCAACACCCGAGTGTTCCGGCGGCCTGAACTCGTGATGAGCAATATGCGCTACGTAACCGGGCATATGCGGGAACGCCTCCGGCTGCCGCGGCTGCGGGAAACCCCATCCGGGATGGAGGGCAGGCGCTGGGAGGTCCCGGAGGTGCTGCTGACGGAAGCCGGCGGGGACCACCATATCGATACGGACGGCTCGTTCTGGCGCGCCATCAGTTTCATCGAAGCTTCGCGGTCGTTCGATACCGTCCGGGATGCCGGGCACGCCTCGGAAGTCGGGTTCGCGCTCGGCGCTTTCCACAGCCTCCTCAGTGACCTTCCCGTCGCGACCCTGGCCGACACCCTCGAGGGCTTCCATGTCACTCCGGGCTACCTGCGCCGTTACGATGAAGTGCTGCTGGACGGGGCGCGCGCGAAGGGGAAGGGGAACGGGAGGGACGCCGAGGTGGATCATTGCCTCCGGTTTGTGGAGGAGCGAAGGCCCTGGGCGGGGGTGCTCGAGAACGCCAGGGCCGACGGGCGGTTGCGCCTTCGGCCCATCCATGGAGACCCGAAGGTCAACAACGTGATGATGGATACCGCCACCGGTCTTGCGGTCGGTCTGATCGACCTCGACACCGTCAAGCCCGGACTCATCCATTACGACATCGGCGACTGCCTGCGCTCCGCCTGCAATCCTTTGGGAGAGGCGAACGGGCGGTGGAGGGACGTGCGTTTCGATGTCGATCTGTGCCGGGCCGTTCTGCGGGGGTACTTCTCGCAGGCAAGGGACTTTCTGGATGAGAACGACCGAGAATATATCTATGAGGCCGGTCGGCTGATCGCCTTCGAGCTGGGGTTGAGGTTTTTTACCGACTACCTGGAAGGGAACGTGTACTTCAAGGTATCGTATCCGGACCATAATCTCGTCAGGGCGCTCGTCCAGTTCAGGCTTACCGAGAGCATCGAAACGCAGGCGGCGTCCATCGGCGCCGTCATACGGGAGCTGATCTGATGGACAGCCGGAGCTTTTCGCTGACGCCTTTCCCTTCCATGGGGGCGGAGGATGTACCGGGCGACGTACTCTCCCGGTTCGGCGTTACGGGCGCGGCCGGGCGGTTCCGCGACCGGCTTGCGGTCGATCTCGAGCTTGCGGGCGAGATCGGACGGGTGGTCGTTCCTCGTCTTCGGGGGGCGGAGGCGCCGGAACGAAGGGCCGGTCTGTGGGAGCATACGTGTTTCGAATTTTTCGTCGGGGAGAAGGGCTCCTCCGGGTATTGGGAGTTCAATCTTTCCCCGGCAGGCCACTGGAACGTTTATCAGTTCACGGATTATCGGCAGGGAATGCGGGAGGAGACGGCTTTTGCGTCGCTTCCGTTCACTGTCGGGGAGTCGCGGGATCGCCTGTCCGTCGTGCTGGTGGTTGACCTGGGCGGAATGGTCCGGCGGGACCGGGAAATAGAGGTCGGCATCAGCGCTGTGATCGAACACGGAGCCGACGACGGGGAGGGCTGCGGAATCAGTTACTGGGCGCTTGCCCACACCGGTCCGCGGCCGGATTTCCATCGGCGGGCAGGCTTTATTCTTTCGTTGTGAAAGCGGGGCGACGTATTTCGTTTTATATACATAGTGTACTTCGGTAGCATAATGATTATACAATAACAATGACACTTTACTTGCAGGAGGAGGGGAATATATGGAAAAAAACCTGGTAGAGCTTGCCGCCGAAATTGTTCAGGCGCAGATAGCTTCGGGCAAAATGAGCGTCGACGACATAAAGCCTGCCCTGGAAAAGACATTTCGTACGCTGCAGAAGATGCAACTGGCCGAATCTACTGGAACCCCTATTGAAGAAACCCCGGACTCGGTCCGGAAGGAAGATGCGCCGGAAAAGATGTCCGCCGCGGATTCGATCCGCAAGGATAGCGTTATCTGCCTGGAATGCGGCGCTTCGATGCGGCAACTGACGGTCAGACACCTGAAGACGCACGGGTTGGATCAGAAAGAGTACAAGAAGAAGCACGGGATTCCGCTCAAGCAACCCCTTTCGGCCATATCCCTGACCAAGGCGCGCAGCAAGGCCGCCCGCAAGAGAGGCATCCCCGAGAACCTCGCCAGATATGTGGCGGATAAGAGAAGAAAGAAAGAGGAAGCCTCTCAGCCCGCCGAAGAAAGCTGAGATTTCGGAATGATGTTCGGGGACGGGCGGACGCGATGAGGGTCCGGCGGGACCCCGGTCCGGCGGGACTTTGGTCCGGCAATGCCGGAGACTACCGGGAAGAAAATGTGAAGTAAGGATTTGCGCCCGATCTGAAATCCCAAAGCGGACACTCCCTTGAGGTGCATTTTTTCACCTCAAGGGGAGACCCCGCCATGCAGTCGATGCATTTGCGCCTGACCGCCTTGAGGGCTGCGCTGTCGTCCCCGGCCACGCCGCCTGCGCGGAACCGATGCAGCGGACAATCCTCCACGGGGCAGGCCGCGACCTCCGGAATCCGGCCCGCGCAGCACCACAAGCAGTAATCCCTCGCAGCTCTCAGCGGCTGCCAGCAGACCTGACGATATTTACTCTTGCTCTTTCCGCTTCTCGCCCGCAACCGGCGGTCCTCCTCTTTTCGGCTTTGCCTGTACTCTGCATGACGTCTGTGTGATGAGATCACATCATGAGTCTCACGGCCGTTGGGATGGCGTTGTGGTTTCCGGGATAGGGCCGTGCCGATCCTTCCAGTCGGAGTATTTCATCCATTCCGGCTCCAATGTCAAGCCCGGACGCCATTCCGAGTTGCTTTCCGCGTGCCTCTTTGATTCTGCCGTGAGCCGGATTTCAGGTTCCTCCGGTTCGATGCGGCGCCCGCGAGTAAACCCTGTAGCATGGTCCCTCGTGGGCGTCTGGGGTGAGCATGGGGAGGCGATTTCCCGACCGCCGACATCCGATTTCCGTAAACCGACTTCCGTAAGCGAAACTTTTTTCACCCCCAAAGCGGCGTTGCCGCCAAAGCACGCTTGCCGCGGGGGTTGTCGAAATATCGGGAACTCAACTGCGCAGGGTTCATGTATCCAGCGAACCGGTTCTTGATCGAGGGTGATCGTGTCTCATGAAACAGGATCGTCTCATGGATAATGGCACAACATGATTTATAGAAGCATAACCGGCGGCGTATCCGGGATTGCCTACCGGGGCATCCAGCCCCATTTCACGAAAATATCCCTGCCCTCCGGGGACTCCAGGAAGTCCGCGAACTCCCCGGCCGACTCCTTTTGCCGGGAACCATTGGTGATCGCGATTCCGCAAGGGCGGTAAATCGTGTATTCGGGTTCGGTGGCGACCATGTCCGCGGATGCCGGATTCTCCTTCTGCCATATGTTCCATATGAGCCATGCATCGAAACTCGCGTCTGAGGCCCAGAGCTTCTTGGCCTCCGCGCTGTTCGGCGCAAAAGAGGCGATGTTCTTGCGCACGGCGTCGACCAGTCCGACATCGCCGCCCCGTCCCGCCACATCCTCCCACATACCGACCTGGCCCGCTCCCTGTACGACGAGAACCTTGATTCCGGGCTTTCCGAGGTCTTTTACCCCTTTGACGCCCTTCGGATTGCCGGGACGGACGAGAATGGCGGAAGGACGCAGGTAGAGCGTGCGAATGGTCAGTTTGTCTATCAGGTTCGGGAGGTCCTTCTGGACGAAATCGGTCATCATGTATTCCGATCCGCTGAAGATGAGGTCCGCGTCTTTGAGCGCCTTATCCTTCCAGGTGGGGGTCGGTCCGGCAACGATGTCCACTGTAACGCCTTTCTTTCGTCCAAATGCTTCGGCGGCCTCCTTCATTGCCGGAGCGGGGCCGCCGGGACCATAGGCGCGCAGCACGGGTTTCGGTTGATCGCCCGATGGAGAGGGCGAACCCTGCGCGAGGAGTTCGGGGGGAACCGGCATCAGAATCATGGTCACTGCAAAGAGAGCGAATCCCAAAAGCGAACGCGTCAATTGCCTCTTCATCCTGTATCCTCCTCTATTCTCCTGGTCTTTGGTTGAGCCGTTATCGGCCGGAAGAACGTCCACAAACGCCCGCAAGGGGCAGCCTATGCGTCACTCCATTGGCGGTTGGGGGGGCGGTTCGCGTATGGTTCTATCGGACGTCCTTATCGGATCACGACCGCCGGATAGCGCGCACCATTTCACCGCTCGTGGAAAAGACGTAGGCCCGCTTCAGGTCCGGTTCCACGTCCAGGATCTCGCCGGGACGGGCGCCGGCATATCGCCTTTCCTCCGTCAGGATGAGAAGCTTTTGTGTCCCGACGGCAACATGAAGAAGGATCTCTCGCCCCGTCGGTTCGACCACCTGCACCTCGCCCCGGAGGGTCCGGCCGCCGGTCTCACGGTCGCTCAGCTCAGCGCCGCCGCCGGATGGGCGGATGTGGATATGCTCGGGTCTCATGCCCAGGATCCATTCGCCCGGTTTCAATCCATCGAAGAGAGCGGCCACATCGCCCGGCGCCCTCAATGCTCCGCCATTTGTCCGTATCAGCCGGCCGGGCCGTCGTACATCGCCGTCTTCGAGCGCGGTCCCGGGTCGGGTCCGCTCTTCGGCCTCGTTTTCGATGGCGATCCTGAGCAGGTTCATGGGAGGCGAGGCAATGAAAGCAGCCACAAAGGTGTTGACCGGGGCTCCGTAGAGTTCTTCCGGGCTTCCGGCCTGCTCCAGCCTGCCGCCCCGTAGCACCGCGATCCTGTCCCCGAGGCTCATGGCCTCCACCTGGTCGTGAGTCACGTAGACCGTCGTGATCCCCAGACGGCGCTGAAGAGCTTTCAACTCGGTCCGGGTGGACGCGCGCAGTTGAGCATCCAGGTTCGACAGGGGTTCGTCCATCAGGAATACGGACGGATGCCGCACGAGCGCCCTGGCGATGGCCACCCTCTGGCGTTGGCCTCCGGAGAGTTGGCCGGGCCTGACGGGAAGCAGGTCCGTGATGCCCAGCATCGAGGCGACCTCGTCAACGGCCTTCCGTATCGTCTTCTTATCCTCTTTCGCAATCTCCAGGGGGAACGCGATATTTCCGTAGACGCTCAGATGGGGATAGAGCGCGTAGCTCTGGAACACCATGGCGATGTTGCGCTCCGCGGGCGGTATGAAGACGTTTCTTACCGCTGAGGCCACCACGCGGTCGCCGAAGCGGATCTCGCCCCCGGTAGGTTTCTCCAGGCCTGCTATCAGGTTCAGCACCGTGGACTTGCCGCACCCGCTCGGTCCGAGCAGCACGAAGAACTCCCCTTCCCGAATTTCGAGATCGATCTCTTTGGACGCAAAGGTGCTCCCGCGGGCTGATGCGAACTCCTTGGACAGGCGATTCAACTGGATTCTCATTGCTTCAGCATTCCTCATTCCCTTGAATATGCCCATAACCTTCGGGTAACCCGCAACTCGCATCGAGCAACCCGTAACTCGTAACCCGCCCCTCCCAACCCCGTTTGCACCCATGCCTTTCGGAAGCGGCAACCCGCAACCCGAAGCCGCAACCCTCTCCACCACCACTACCCCTTCACGGCCCCCTGAGTGAGTCCCTGGATGATCTTGCGCTGGAAGAGGAGCGCCAGGAGCACGAGAGGCATGACGCTCAATGTGGAAGCCGCCATGATGCTTCCCCAGGGGATTTCACCGTGCAGCCCCTGGAAGAGCGCGATTCCCACGGGAATGGTCTGTGCGCGGTAGTTGGTGGTGAGCATGATTGCGAACAGGAATTCGTTGAATGCAAATATGAATGCGAGCAGCAGCATCGAAAAGATCCCGGGGGAGGCTACGGGGAATATCACTTTGCGAAGGATTTGCCCGCGTGAGCACCCGTCGACGAGAGCCGCCCTGTCCAGCTCTTCGGGGATTCGGATGAAGTAGCTCACGAGTATCCACAGGGCGAGGGGCAGGGTCCATGCGATGTAGGGCAGCACCAGGGCCTTGTATGTGTTGATCCAGCCGAGAGTGGCCATGAATTTGAAGAGGTAGCTGATGAGGCTTATCTGGGGGAACATGGAAACGGCCAAAACGAAGTAAAGCAAAAGGATCTTTCCGGGCAGGATGAGCCGCGTGATCGCATAGGCCGCGAGGCCGGCGATGACGACGGTAAAGACGGCGCTCAGCCCCGACACGACAAGGCTGTTCAGGAGGTAGTCGGGAAAGTGCAGGGACCGGGCCGTCAGCACGTCCCGGTAGTGGCGCAAGCCGAACCGGAAGTCCGATTGTCCGGACAGGAACAGCGGATCGTCACTCACGCTGACCGCGACCATGTAGACAAACGGAGCCACGCAAAAGACCAGCATGAAGAATGAACCCGCTCCGATCAGCCATGCTTTGATTTTTTCTTCGCTCATTGTCGGATCTCCTCGCCGAAGCGGCCGAGACGCGTGTAGGCTATCGAGAGCATCAGGGCCATGAGAAACAGGACCACGGAGACGGTCGAGCCGTAGCCGAAGTCGCTGAGCAGAAAGTACTTGTATCCGTAGAGGGAGAGGGACATCGTTTCGCCGCCCGGGCCGCCGCGGGTCAGCACGTAGATGATGTCGAAGATGCGCAGGGCGTCGATGGTCCTGAAGATGAGGGCCACGATGAGTGTCGGCTTGAGCAGCGGGAGCGTGATCCGCAGGAACCGTTGCCGGATGCCGGCCCCGTCCACGCGGGCCTGGTTGTAGAGGTCGCCGGGGATGGACGAGAGGCCCGCAAGGATGATGATTGCCACGAAGGGGGTGGTTTTCCATGTGTCGGCGAGAATGAGCGCCGTGAATGCGCCGGATTCACTGCCGAGCCAGTTTATCGGCTGCGTGGAGATGAACGGGAGATGCAGCAGGACATAGTTGGCGAGGCCGAAGCTGTAGTTGTAGATAAGCTCGAAGACGCGGGCCGATATGGCTGCCGGAATAGCCCACGGGAGCAGCACGCAGGCGCGAAGTATCCCTCTCACGGGGGAGGGTTCGTTGAGAAGCAGTGCGAAGAGCAGTCCCAGCGCCATTTCGAGCGGCACGGAAACGAGCACGAACAGCGCGGTGAACCGGAGCGACTGACGGAATCCGGGATCGCTCAGCAGCCACCGGTAGTTTTCGAACCAGACGAATCTTCTCTCCAGGAATGCTACGTCCATGAAGAAGCTGTTGATGACGGCGCCGATGACTGGTATCAGGATGAAGGCCGCAATGAAGGCGAGGAGCGGAAGAAGAAAGACAAAGGATTCCCTCAGTTCCCTGAACGTGTACTGTCGCGGGACGGCTTTTCGGGGGGTGGTTCGCTTCACTGTTCGACTCCGCTCCCGACGTTGGTGAATTGACGGCGCATCGATCCCTCAATCCGGCTGGTAGCGTTCGACGATTCTTGCGGCATCCCTTTGAGCCAAGGCAAGGGCGGTTTCAGGCGTGAGCGCGCCGGCCAGCATCGCGTTGAGGTAGCGCTGGAGTATCTCCGAAATCTGTGTGTAGTAGGGCAATATGGGCCGGGGCCGGGCTTCCTCGAACACGTTCTTCAGGACGGCGAAGTGCGGCAGTTCGGCCCGAACCATCGGGTCGTCGTAGACGTCCCTGCGCCCTGAAGTCCAGCCCAGGTTCAACGCGAGTCTCCTCTGCGTCTCGTAGGAGACGACGAACCGGACCAGTTCCCAGCTCAGGTCCTTCCGGTCGGAATACTTCGAAATGCCGATATGCCAGCCTCCCAGCGTGGAGACGCTCCGCCCTCCTTTGAAGTGGGGCAGGAGGCCGATCCCGGTCTCCCCGCGGACTACCGATCCCGCGGACTGGTGCAACGGCCAGGCATAGGCCCAGTTCCTCTCGAAGAGCCCTCTTCCCTGCTCGAAGGCCGTCCTCACTTCCTCTTCCTTCATCTCGATGAAAGTGCTCGGAGGCGAAATGCGCCACCTGTGGATGAGGTCGGCCATGAAACGGCCGGCTTCCACGTTCTCCCGGCTGTCGACGGCAAGTCGCCCGTCATCCGAGATAATGCCTCCCTCGTTCGAACCGGCAAATTCCAGGAAATTGCAAATCAGCCCCTCGTATTGGGCCCCCTGCCACAGGAAGCCGTAAAACTGGGGAACGGCCGGGCGCATCGCCTCCTGGACCGCCAGGGAGTATTCAACGAGTCGATCCCATGTTTGCGGGGCGGCCGAAACGCCGATCCGCCTCAGCAGATCCACTCTGTAGTAGAGCAATCCTCCGTCTACGTAAACCGGAAGCGCGATCAGGCTCCCCTTGTACCTGTCCGCCCGGTTGAGCACGTTCGGAAAGAAGACGTCGAGATTCACGCCGGCCCCGTCCCCGTTGCCGCCTTCGGCTCGCTCTCGCGTGTAAGCGTCCAGGGGGTGGAGCCACCCGGATGCGGCGAACTGGGCGAGCCAGACGACATCCATGAGGAACACGTCAGGGTCTTCCTGGGCGGCTGCAAGGGCTATCAGGAGACCCTGGCGCCTCTGGTCCGTGTCGGTGGGTTGTCGTATCAGGTTCACCCGGACACCCGTGGCGGTTTCGAAATCCCTGATGAGTTCCTCCCAGAACTCAAGTTCGGCCGGCGCGCCGCCGACGGCGAAGGACAACTCTCTTTCTCCCGTTGCATTGCAGCTCGCAAGAACCGGCAGAAGGATGAGCAAGAGAGCGGACACCTTGAGAACCTCCGGGAGCACGGCCCGCGGGTTCAAAGGGCGGGATAGGCGTGTCGGTCTCATTCTCATGTGCCGCTCTCATGCCGTTATCGACGGGTTGACGGTTGGTCAGGTTACTTCCGACGGGGAGCAGTTCATCTCTCGGAGTTGAACGAATACACCTTCAGCAATGAACATGGTATAAGATAACTAGGTATGCTTCTTATGCATGTCAATTCGGAAGGCCTGGTAAATCGAGAAGGGAACCCGAAGTAGATTCTTTCCCGAACACCGCCCGTCATGACCGGTTCGCGGAAATGCCCGTTTACTCCCGTCACGGAGTACCGTGCGTCCGGTTTATCGACCCCGTCGTTATGACTTCCGGAGCCGTTCAAACTCGACGAATCCGGGCATTGGCTTTTCCTGGGCGCTTTCGGCGGAAAGCAAAGGGTTGGGGCGGAACCGTTTTCGGAAATCGAATCGGAAATAGAAATCGACCTCGGGCGCTTCCGGCTGGAGGAATGAGGTCGGAGCGGAAAGACTCAAGGAATGAGATCGTCCGGGCCGGATCGGGTCGGCCCGGTCGTCGGTCGCGACCGGTTACGTCCCGGCCGCCGTTATGCCCCGCCTGCGCCGGCAAGTCTCGTCGGGATCGTGAGCACGAAAGTCGCCCCCTCTCCCGGTTTGCTCCTGGCCGTCAGGCTCCCGCCGTGGCGCTCCGCGATCTTCTTGCATATGGCGAGCCCCATCCCCGTGCCCTCGTATTGGCTCTTTCCATGGAGCCGTTGGAATGGAGCGAAAATTCTGTCGAGGTACTTCTCGTCGAAGCCGATTCCGTTGTCCTCGATGGCGATCCTGACGCTCTCGGCGATTTCGGGCGTCGGCTCCGGTCCCGGTCCGGCTCCGGCTCCGGCTCCGCATCCGCGCCCCGCCCCGTGTCCAATGTCGCCCGCCGGAGTACAGGAAATCCTGACGATGGGCGGTTCGCCCTCTTTGTGGAATTTGAGCGCATTGCCGATGAGGTTCTGGAAAAGCTGCCGCATCTGGTTCGGGTCGGCATGGATCGCGGGAAGCTCGCCCAGTTCCACCTTCCCGCCGCTCTTCTCGATTCTCACCTCGAGGTCCGAGAGGACTTCGTCGATGAGTGTGGAAAGCTCGATCTTCTTGAAGGGTTCGGCTCTCGAACTTACCCGGGAGTAGTCGAGGAGGGACTTGAGCAGGGTCTGCATGCGCTCCGTGGCGTTGAGCATCCTGTTCAAGAAGTCTTTCCCCTGTTCGCCCAGGGAATCGCCGTGTTGCTGCTTGAGCAGGTTTCCGAAGGAGGTGACTTTCCTCAAAGGTTCCTGCAGGTCGTGGGAGGCGATGGATGCGAAATCCTGCAACGCCTGGTTGCTCTGCTCGAGCTTCGCTGTGAAGGATTGCAGGGAGGCGTTGACCTTTCTCAGTTCCTCCGTTCGCTCGTCCACGCGAAGTTCGAGTTCGTCACGCGCTCTGCGCACGTCCTCTTCCGCTCTCTTGCGCGACAGGGCTTCAACGAACGCCGCCGAAAGAGACTCCAGGATCTGCACATCGACATGGTCGTAAGCCGGTTCCTTGTTCGCCAGGGCGATCATGCCGAAGGTCCGGTCTCCGTGTTTGAGCGGCATTCCCATGAATGTCTTCAAGGGAGGGTGCCCCTCCGGGACCCCGGCGCTGTCCGGATGGGAGGAGGGTTCATTCGTGATAAACGGTATTCCGTTCTTCATAACCGTTCCCCATAAACCCTTCATTTTCCTATCGTGGATCAGTCGCGCCGCATCGGTTCCCCGCCTGCCGCATGCGGCCCAACCCGGGTCGCTCAAGGCCAGATCATAGAAGAGACCGTCTGCGCCGATTTCACCGAGAAATCCGAACCTGCTCCCGGTCAGTTCCTCTGCAACGCTCAGGAACGTCTTTGCAAGCTCCTCTTCGGTTTCGCAGAGAATGGCCTTTCTGAACACCCTGTTGATACTCCCGAGGAGTGTGCTCTGCCTCTCCAGCGCCTCTTCAATGCGCTTTCGGTCCGTAATATCGTTCGCCAGAACGATGAACCCCCTGACGGTCCCGTCTTCATCCCTGTGGGGTGTGTAGCTTCCACGAATGAACCGGGCGCCTCCGGTCTTGTAGGGCGATAGAAGCTCGAAGCTTGCCGTCTCTCCCGCCAGGGCCTTCTCCACGTATTCCTTAAGGATCCCGTATGCCTCCTCGCCGAGGACATCCCATACTTCCTTCCCCGTGATTTCCGACAACGGGAGCCCGAACCACTCCACGTAGGTCCTGTTGTTGAACTTGAACCGGTAGTCGGAGCCGACGTAGGAAATAAGAGCAGGCGCCGAGTCGATGATGAGGCGGAGAAGTTCCCGGCTTTCCCTGAGGTCCCTTTCCGCATTCCGCTTTTCCGTAATGTCTTTGAATATGCAGTGGGTTTGCCGGAAGCGACCCTGCGAGTCATGGCCTATCTTCCCCTCGAAGCAAACGAAAACAAGCTCGCCTCCCTTCCGGACCATCTCGAATTCGACGCCGCTGACATGTCCAAGCTCTTTGAAACAGGGAAAGCGCTCTGCAAAGGTCCCCAGGCTGGATGGGGCCAGGAATTCGCCGAACCACCTGCCCAGGACTTCATCACGCGTATAGCCGAGAGCGTCGAGCCAGGTCTGGTTGACCTCCAGGATGCGCCCTTCGTCGTCGAGAGACTGGTAGGGGATGGGAGCCTCCTCGAAGAGCGCCCTGTACCTCTGCTCGTGCTCGTTGAGCGCCCTCTCGGCATCCTTTCGCCCGGTGATATCCCTCATCACTGAAAGAATGGAAGGTTTGCCCCGGTACGATATAAAACCGGCCGTGGTTTCGACATCGACAGTATGGCCCGAGAGTCCGATGAGCCTTGTTTCCGCCATGGGGACCCGGCCCTTCTCGCCGAGGACCCTTCTGATGCGCTCCATGCCGAGGTCGCGGCACTCGGGGGAGATAATCTCCAGGAGCGGTCTTCCCGTGAGTTCCGCGGGCGACGAAGCCCCCAGAAGCGCGGCTCCGGCTGGATTTATGTATACGATTTCCCCGTCCGTATGGACGGCGATGAGATCAGGAGCAAGCTCGACCAGCGCCCGGTACTGGGCCTCGCTGTCCTCCACTCGCTTGATGATCGGATTGGAAATGAAGTAGAAGCAAAGCGAACCGGAAACCACCAGGAGAAACAGGATCGCCCCGGCATGGGTCCCCGCCCGCACGAAAGGAGCCCGGATTTCCGAGAGGTCCGTTTTCGCTACCATGCCCAGGCCCAGTTCCCTTATGGGTGCATAGGCGGCAAGGACCGTCGCTCCCCTGTAGTCGGGGCCCACCATCCAGCCGGATTGCCCGGAGAGCGCCCGACGCATCGGTTCCGCGAGTTTCGAGTCGAAGGGGATGGGCTCCGCCTGCCCCATGCCGGAATCGAGACGCCGGAGCAGGAAAACAATCGAGTCGTTTTCCCGGCGGGCGATGGCGATTTCTCCCGTCTTGCCGAAACCGCGGTAGTTTTCAAGCGCCTCCCGCACCTGGCTGAGCGTGGCCGACTGGGGACCTCCCGGATAGTCCTTTGCATAATTCCTGTCAAATCGGGCGACCGCTTCGATCATCCCGGCCTGGCTCATGACCACCTGGACGAGCCTGTCGCGTTCCTGGTCGAATGCGGCCTGGTAAAGGAATTTGACCGCCACCATGGAGACGATGAAGCTCACCGCCGACAGAATGGCTATTGAACTTACGATTACTTTCTTCCGGTCACTCACGGTGTCCCCCGAACGCGGCGCTGCACGTTGCAACCGCGCAAAGAAAGCCGGCAGGCAAGATGGACTCCTCCGAACATGACCAGCTTAACATTCCGTCGCCTGTCCGTTCAAGTGGGTAGTCTCACCTCTTCAGAGGCTCCTACGGGGCTGCCCGGGGAAGTTCAATGGGTTTGCATGCGACCTGTCTTCTTTTGCACTTGGGGCAAAGACGGAGCCAGTTCAACTCTTCGGGTTCCGCGCCGTACCTCGATGCGAGACTCGATCGTAGTCTGTCGAAAATCCCCTCGGGTATGAAATGCTCACCGCATCCGCTGCAGGGGACGAGGTCGAAAGAGACCATCTGCGGGTCGTTGCCGGCGTCGCCGTATCCGACCGAAATGGACACCGCCCTTTCGGAGCAGATCGCGACGCAACGGTTGCAATCCAGTTCCTCACAGGTACGCGCAAAGGAGATGGTGAGCTTTGCTCCTTGTTTCATGTGAATGATATGGTTTCTCGGACATGCGTTCCTGCAAGCAAGGCATCCGATGCACTTATGGACAGCAATGGAAATGAACTTGTTGAGCCCTTCCGCCGGCATATTGAATTCTCCCCTATTCCCGTTTCCCGGTCATCCCGTCTCACCATGTCCGCGGAACGCCGGTTGCGGCGGCAGCCCGCCTCAGCCGCTTTTCCTGCGAGACGGCGTCGCAATTCCCGCGCGTAACGGCGCCGGTAGGACAGGTGGAAATGCACGCGGGCGCAGCTCCCAGGGCCCGCCTGTGCGCGCACAGGTCACATTTGGCGATGGTCCGGTCTTTCAGACTGATGGCCCCGAACGGGCACGCAAAGATGCAAAGTCCGCAGGTCGTGCATCGGTCGCGATGCAGCACGACCACACCGTCAGGAGTGGACGACAGGGCCTTGTGTGGACAGACCGCCGCACAGGGGCTGTTGCCGCAGTGGCGGCAGGATATGGGCGCGGAACCCATGCCTTCGATCACGACCACCCGGACGTTGGACACCCCGTGGTGCTCCCGCTCACAAGCTACTTCACAGGCCCGGCAGGCAATGCACCTCTTCGCGTCGGCATTAAAGAACTCGGACATTACTCTCACCTCCCGCCGTCTCTTCTCCTCCCTCCAGTCTCTCCACCCGGCACGCCGCCGCTTTGTATTCGGGAATCCTGGAAATGGGGTCCAGGGCGTCAACGGTCAACTCATTGGTTTCGGGAAAATGGAAGGGCATGAAAACCACGCCCGGCGCGATGGTGTGGGTAACCCTCGCCCGCACTTCGATGCCGCTCCTGCGGGTGCGCACCCGTACCATATCGCCGTTCTTCACCCCCATGGCGGCGGCATCCGCCGTATTCATTTCGATATAGTTCCGGGGTTCCCTGTAGATCAACGGTTTGCTCCGCCTGGTCATCGCGCCGCTGTTGTAGTGAAGCGACGTTCTGCCGGTGGTCAGCATCAACGGATAGTCATCGTCGGTGGGTTCGGCTACGGGCTTGTAGAATACCGGACTGAACACGCCGCGGCCGTCGGCTTTAAGGAACTGGGCACTGTGCAGGATCGGCGTTCCGGGGTGCTCCGGATTCGGGCAGGGCCAGTGGATTCCCCCCAGCGCTCCCCGGACCCGTTCAGGAGTTATCCCGCCGTAGCTGGGAGCGGCCCGGTTGATTTCATCCAGGATATCGGAGCTGCAGTCGTAGCGGAAATCGAAGCCGAGTCTCCTCGCCACTTGCGAGATGATCCACCAGTCGGGCCGCGTTTCGCCGGGCGGTTCCACCGCTCGAAAGGACCACTGCACCCGGCGGTCGGTCGCGCTCTTCGACCCGTCGCGCTCCGCCCAGACCGTCGCCGGCAGGAGCAGGTGGGCGAATTCCGACGCCTCGTTTGCGAAGATATCCTGCATGACGAGGAACTCGAGCGCGGACAGGCTTGCGCGGACCTGCTTACTGTTGGGGTTGGCCACCATCGGGTTTTCCCCCATGATGTACATGGCCTTGACGGAGCCGTGCAGAGCGGCGTGTTCCATCTCCAGGACCGTGAGACCGGGGCGCGGGGACAGGGTTTCCGGCGGAACTCTCCAGAGCGTGGCGAGTCTCTCCCGTGCCGCCGGATCGGTAACGGGCTGGTAGGCGGGGAAGACCCCGGGAAGGCCGCCCATGTCGCATGCCCCCTGGACATTGTCCTGCCCCCGCAAGGGATTCACTCCCGTTCCCGGACGGCCGATCTGGCCGCACAGTAGCGCCAGGTTGGCGCAGCTCATGACACCTTCGGTTCCGGTTACGTGCTGCGTCACGCCCATGCAGTAGACGATGGCCGAAGCTTTGGATTGCGCGTACATGCGAGCCGCCCGGACGATGTCTTGCGCGGCCACGCCCGTGATCTCCGCAGCCGTTTGAGGGCTGCACCCTTCGATCAGCGGCGCCAGTTGCTCGAACCCGGTCGTACGGGCGGCTACAAATTCGCGATTCTGGAGCTTCTCCTTAACGATGACGTGCATCATGGCGTTCAGGAGAGCTACGTCCGATCCGGGTCTCAAGGGGAGATGGAGGTCCGAGAACCAGGCCGTCGGCGTGCGGCGGGGGTCCGCAACGATGATGTCGGCGCCCGCGTCTTTTGCCCGGAGCACCCAGCGCGCCACTATGGGATGATTTGCCGAAAGATTCGATCCGATGATGAAGATGCAGCGGGAGTTGGCCAGGTCGGGAACGGTGTTCGTCATCGCTCCGCTGCCGAATGCGGCGGCAAGCCCTGCCACCGTCGAGGAGTGTCAGAGGCGCGCGCAGTGGTCGACATTGTTGGTGCCGAACATGCGGGCGAGTTTCTGGAGCAGGTAGTTCTCCTCGTTCGTGCATTTGGCGGAACAGAAAAAGCCGACCGCATCGGGACCGTGCTCGGCGCGGATGCGGGCGAGGTTCTCGGCCACCATGTCGAGAGCGTCGTCCCAGTCGATGCGCTTCCATCCGCTGCCGGTTCTCCTTTGCGGGTAAAGAACGCGGTCCGGGTGGTTGAGAAGTTCAATCGAAGCGTTCCCCTTCGGGCAAAGCGCCCCTTCGTTGAGCGGGGTTTCTTTCAGGTAATCGATTCCGACGACCCTTCCATCCTCCACAACGACATTGAGGTTACACCCAACGCCGCAGTAGGGGCAAATCGTGCGCACCAGATCTCTGGACATATTCACTCCTGAACGGCAACGACAGACGCTCGGGTACGAGGCCCTCTGCTGTTGGCCCTCGGCTACAGACCCTCAAATCATCGCAACCGGTGCTGAAGTCGGAAAAGGACATGTTCCCGCCATTCCAAGAACGGAATCGCCACGGCTGCAAGCACGGAAAACTCCGCCGGAGACCGGCGCCGATGAAGCCTAAAGAAAGTCAACGGTTTGGTCAAGATGCAAATGACGGGTTTTCCGTTTCGCACTCAAACTAAGGTGGCCTGTCGATGTCTCATGAGACAATTATGTCTCTGAGTACGGCAGGACAGGGGATGATGGGAACAATCCGCCGTATTTTATGGCATTTTTGTATGTAGTCTTCTCCGGACATCGCATCGGCTGTCTCGTAACCGCTCGACCGTGGTTCGTTCGCCACGGAACGGAGATGAGACCATTTCGCGGGCGGGAGCGTGAAAAACACGGGGAGCGCGGAGACGGACGCCGGTGGTCGGATAACGGATGTCTGACGCCGCTCATGAGAGGCTGGGGCAGGCGATGGAAGAAGACTCATCCCGTCCGGTTTCCTGTCTCCGATCCGATATTTGATGGTCGATGTCTCGATGTTGGTTCGCCGATTGCAATACTGTCCTCGCGATTACATCCGAACCGTTGGAGACTGATGTATCACGACAGCAGGCGATGAGTACGAGGATAAGCGTCCGTGGAGATCGACTGTGCGATTATCCGGAAGGTCTTTCAAAGAAGGGCTATCGAGGAGGGAAATGAGATGGCGGTAAGGCTGGAAGTCTATAAGTGTGATGTTTGCGGAAATATCGTGGAAACACTTCGCGGCGGCGCCGGTGAACTGGTATGCTGCGGAAAACCGATGGGACTTATGAAAGAGAATACGGTGGACGCGGCGAAAGAAAAGCATGTTCCCATCGTTGAGAAGACTCCCGAGGGGATCAGGGTCAAGGTCGGAAGCGTTGCCCATCCCATGGAGGAGAAGCATTTCATCGAATGGATCGAACTCATAGCAGGCGACAGAACCTACTGCCGGTTCCTGGAGCCGGGGCAGGCGCCCGAAGCGCTTTTCCAGGTTGATGCCTGGCCGGTTACGGCAAGAGAGCACTGCAATCTCCACGGGCTTTGGAAAGCCTGATTTCACAGGCGGAAGGGGAGGGGGATGAGGCCTCATCGGGGGAGTATGGGGCCTCGTTTGTTCCTTCTCACTCCTCGTCACGGGGCTTCGCCCCGTGACGAATCCGCTCCACGATGTCCGCATTCTAATCCATAAAGTTCGTACGTTCGAGTATCTCCCCGAACCGTTCTCCATGTTGGTTGTGCTTCATGTAATGGTCCAGGCAGCGTTCGACGATTTCAAGGACTTCCGCACCGGTGTAAATGCCTCCAATATCGCGCGCCAACCGGGGATGTCTGCCGAGTTTGCCCCCGATCAGAATTCTGTAGCCTCGCTTCGCTTCCTTCATCGTTCCCGATGGACACACCGTCAGGCACTGGCCGCATGACAGGCACTTTTCCGGATCGAGCGCCGGCCTGTCCGCTTCTTCCGGAAGGGTGACGGCGTCTTCTCTGCAAACCTCGACGCAGGAACCGCATTCCGTGCAGGGTTCCTCGGAGACCTCGGGCTGTCTAGCGCCTATGATTCCGACATCGACGATCTGAGGCCGGGAACACGCATTGGGGCAATCGGAGATGGAGACCCGGAACTCATGGTGCATCTTGAGCGGACCTTCAACCCGCTCCTTCAAAAAAGACTTGAGTTTCTTCATCGCCGGCAGGTTTTCGATCCTCCGCGCAAGGTCCTCCTCCTCGGGCGATGCCCGGTTCGGGCACTCGCCACTACCGAAGCATGTCTCCACCTGGTATCCTTTGACTTCCTTCTCCATGTTGCCGAGGAACTTCCGCCGACACGACCGGACGTGCTCCATGGTGACCATCTCGGCCCCGGCCTGACCGGCTTCTTCCTCTACCCGTTTCTTCACTCGCTTGCGAACGAAAAACGGCACTCTCGATATGGCCTCTTCGGCCTCACTGCTCCACCGCATGTTCAAGACTCCTCGATGGAACGGAAATGAAGTCTGTTTGCGGAGACAATAGTTTCATTTCCATGTTACGGGCTACCGGTTGTTGAATTGTCGAACTGCCGCTTTGCCGTGATCCGCCGTCTCCCTTCAGCAAATCTTCTTCCGCGGGGAGAATCGGCGGGATCGTCAGGAGGAGCTACTTGCCGGCAAGGCGCAGTCCGATCTCGGCGATACGGCGGCCGAAGGCCCGGCATATGGCGGCTTCCCGGGGATCGATTTCCCGCTTGTTGTCGTTCCCCGCAACGTGGCCGGGGCCGTACGGGGAGCCGCCTGCCGTCGTCGTGAAGAGTTCCTGGACTGAATAGGGGACCCCCACGAGAACAAATCCCAGGTGCAGAAGGGGAGCCATCAGGGTGAGAATGGTCGTCTCCTGGCCTCCGTGCAACGATCCCGTCGACACGAAGACGCCTGCGGGTTTGCCCTCGAATTCGCCCTTGAGCCACAATGACGAAAGCTGATCTATCTGGTTCTTGAGCTGTGAAGCCACGTTCCCGAACCTGGTCGGAGTTCCGAAGGCGTAGGCGCCCGCATCCTTGAAATCATCCAAGGTCACGAGCGGGATGTCCTTCTGGACGTCCCTTCCGGCTTTCATCTCCTCGCGGGATTCGACGACCGAGTCGGGCATGAGTTCCGGCACGCGGCGAATAACGGGTTCCGCTCCCGCCACCTCTCGCACGCCTTCCGCGACCAGCTTCGCCATCCCATACACATTGCCGTACGTGCTGTAATAGACTATGAGTACTTTCATGACGCTCTCCTCCATAAGATTAAGTATACAAGGGACGGACCCGTTATCAAGACCTCCAGGGGCGAGGCGAGGTCTTTGACCCGCGGTATTTTCCAAAACTTATGCATGATCTACCGGGTATCCAGAGGCGGGGGGAAAAGGGTTGCTTTCGGGTTGCGGGTTGCGAGTTTGAGTTCTCGTAAGCTGTCGGCTTACTCCACTGTGTGGGCGCCCCGAAAACGGTAAGCGAGTTGCGGGTGTTCGCAAGGTCATGGGCATGAGATGGGGTAAGGGTTGTGGGCTTCGCGTTGCTTGCGGGTTGCGGGTTGTGCGGGGGCGGGTCTTCGTAAGCAACGGGTGCGGGCGCCCCTTATGAGCATCCCGGCAGTGGTGGGCAACGCTTCGCTTTGGTTGCCCACCCTATGCCTCTTCCTGTCAGTCCTGATAATCCTGTCCAAACAACCCCGTTATTCAGTCGTTCCGCCTTCCTTGATACGGTCCGTCAGCAGGCGGGAGAACAACCGCGCTCCAACGTCCAGCACCCGTTCATCGATACTGAAATAGGGCGAGTGGAGACCGTGAGTGAATCCTTCTTCCGGTCTATGGCATCCGACCCGGATCAAGACCCCGGGGTATCGATGCAGAAAGTAGGCGAAGTCCTCCGCACCCATTTTCGGCAGTCCCATGTGCACATTGTCCGGACCCAGGAGGTCGCCCGCCCGCTCCGCGATCCAGTGCACGAGCCCCACGTCGTTGATGAGCACCGGGTATCCTTCTTTGACTCCCAGTTCGGTTTTTACGTTGAAGGATGTTTCCAGCCCCTTCAGGATATCCTCGATTCTGCGTAGCGCGGTCTGCCTCACTTCCGGATCGAGAGTCCGGAGGGTGCCTTTCATTTCCGCAATGTCGGGGATGATGTTGGACGCAGTCCCGGCATGGAAAGAACCGATGGTAATGACGGAAGAATCCAGGGGAGAAATGTTGCGGCTGATGATGCTCTGGAGTTGCGTCACCAGGTGCGCCCCGGCGATGATGGGATCGACGCAAAGATGAGGCTGCGCCCCATGTCCTCCCTTGCCCTCGATCCTTATGGAAAGGGTATCGCAGGCGGCATTGCTGGGACCGGGGGCCATGCCGATGTGCCCCATCGGAAGCTCCGGGCAGAGGTGTCCCGCGAATATGGCCGCGATGGGTTCTCCGTCGAGCGCGCCGCTGTCGAGCATCGCTCTTGCTCCCGCGCCGCCTTCTTCTGCCGGCTGGAAGACGAGAACCAATTTCCCGGAACCCCTCTCGAACCAACGCTCCTGCTCCACCAGCCACCGGGCCGCTCCCAGGGCGATGGTCATATGCGCATCATGGCCGCACGCGTGCATGCGTCCGGCGCATTGCGATTTGTACGGGACATCGTTTTTCTCCTCCAGCGGCAGCGCGTCCATGTCGGCTCGCATGGCCACTACCGGTCCCGGCCTGCCCGAATCCAGGGTAGCCACTATCCCGGTCTTCCCGACACCTGTCCGAAAAGGTATTCCCAGGGACTGGAGGGTCTGTGAAATCTTCTCGGCGGTCCGCTCTTCCTGGTAGGACAACTCCGGGTGCTGGTGGAAGAAACGGCGCAAGTCCACGAGCCAGTCATGAAAGGGGGTAATGATAGTCGTCATCGCTTACTGTCGCTCCTGTAATAAAACGAAAAGCCCGGGGGGTAATCCCCGGGCTGCATCTCGTTTGGCGGGAGAGGCTGTAGCCACCCCGCGCCCACACCCGCATAGCCCTGTGTTCCTACAGGGGAATGTTCCCGTGCTTCTTCGGGGGCAACGCCATGCGCTTGGTTTGAAGCATCTCGAAAACCTCGATGAGTCGGGGTCGGGTTTCGGAAGGATTGATCACGGCGTCGATGTATCCTCTCGATGCCGCAATATAGGGATTGTAGAGCAGATTGCGGTATTCCTCGATCTTTTCCTTCCTCTTCGCCGCCGAGTCCTCGGCTTCGTTGATATCCTTGCGGAAAATAATGTTTGCGGCCCCTTCCGCTCCCATGACCGCGATTTCCGCGGAAGGCCACGCGAGGGAAATATCCGCCCCGAGGTCCTTGGAACACATCGCCAAGTAGGATCCGCCGTAATCCTTGCGTACTATCAGGGTCACCTTGGGCACCGTGGCCTCCGAGTAGCACCACAGGAGCTTAGCCCCGTGCCTGATGATTCCGCTCCACTCCTGCTGCTTGCCCGGCAGGTATCCCGGAACGTCCGCTATGGTGAGCAGGGGGATGTTGAACGCATCGCAGAAACGGATGAATCGGGTGGCCTTGTCGGAGGAGTCGATATCGAGGCAGCCGGCCAGGACTTTGGGCTGGTTGGCGATGATCCCCACCGATCGTCCGTTGAAACGCCCGAATCCCACCAGCATGTTCTGCGCGTAGTTCTCATGAACCTCCAGGAACTCGCCCCGGTCCACGATGGCGCGGATCAGGTCCTTCATATCGTAGCTTCCCATGGGGTTGTCGGGAATGATCGTATCCAGGGAAGGGTCCATGCGGTTGGGGTCGTCCTGCGGAGGGAGCATGGGCGGGTCCTCCATGTTGTTGTCCGGGAGGAATCCGAGGAGTTGCTTGATGTTATCTATGGCTTCGGCTTCGCTCTCGCAGGCGAAATGAGCCACGCCGCTCCTGCTGCTGTGCGTCATGGCGCCGCCCAGTTCTTCCTGTGTGATCACCTCGCCGAGCACCGACTTGATGACATCCGGGCCGGTAATGAACATGTAACTCGTGTTCTTGACCATATATACGAAATCGGTCATTGCCGGGGAATACACGGCCCCGCCCGCACACGGCCCCATAATGGCGGAAATCTGGGGAATGACTCCGGAACTGATCGCGTTGCGATAGAAGATCTGACCGTAACCGGACAGAGCGTCCACGCCTTCCTGAATGCGCGCTCCCCCCGAGTCGTTGAAGCCGACGAAGGGCTTACCCGCCTTGAGCGCCAGGTCCATCACCTTGCAGATCTTCTTGGAATGCATCTCGCCCAGCGTGCCGGCCCTGGCCGTGAAGTCCTGAGAAAACGCAAACACCTGCCTGCCGTTGACCAGACCGAAGCCCGTAATAACCCCGTCCGCCGGGATATCGAGCTTGTCCAGGCCGAACAGGGTCCCACGGTGCTTCACGAAGATGTCGAGCTCGCGAAAGGTCCCTGGATCGAAGAAGTACTGCAAACGTTCCCGTGCAGTCATTTTGCCCTGGTCGTGCTGCTTTGCTACGGCTTTGGCGCCGCCCATCTCCTTGATTTTGGACTCGCGTTCCTGCAGGTCTTTGATCTTATCAGCCACCGTTGCCATGTCCGCATCTCCTCCTTTTGCGCTTTTATTTGAAGGCAGTCTGCCCTTCCTGCTGCCTGTTTGCTCCCACTGTACGTTGTTTGACCCATTCTAATTGTTGAGCGGGGGTTGTCAAGCGCTTTCCCTCTGTTCGCCACGGAGTGTAACTGCCGGGCGACGGGATGAGGCGGTAAGGCCTCCCCACCCGCTATTCGAGCCTGTGCGAAGAACTGTCGTAGCGCTCAGCGAATATGGGACCTCTTCCCCGGAACATATTCACGTGAGTCAATACATACTCCGCCACCACCGCCCTGTCCGTCGCGTTCAGCGCATTGAAGTAGTCAAACATCGCCTGTTCGGACGGCAGTTGCTCCATCTCCTGCCAGCAGCTTTTGGGGTCGCGCGCCGCTCCGCCCTTGCCGCTATCCTGCTCGTGCTTCCTGACGGCCTCCTCGGCCTCTTTGAGCAGCTCGTCCAGCTCTCCCTTAATAGATGTGATTTCCTTTTGAAATTCGTCCAACGAACCGCATCCGGCCGAAACCTTGACCGGCTGACCGGTGGCGGGGTCGGTGAGGCCCAGGCTGAGTTCGTAGGATGACGGCGAAGTCATTCGAGGTTCGATCTGAACAATCCATTTTCGGGACATGGCATTTATCCTCTCGTGTCTTACCCGGCTTGTTTGACCTGTTGTTGATTGGATGCGCCGACAATACGATCCGATTTACACTCAGGCTAACGTATTTTACCGCGATACTCAACTCTCATCGGCTCTCGCCATTGGCAAAAAGAAAAAAAGTGGTTGGAGATATCGAGCACTTCCTCCATGGCCAGGTGTATACAGCGCTCGCCAAACGCCCTCGATCTCATGTCGTGTTGGCGCTTCGCCCAGTCGATGTCTTCGGCGCGCCGCAATTCGCTCACATGCATCCGAAGTCGGAAGAGCTTTCTTGAAACGAGTTCTTTATCCACCATGGGATCTGTCGTCTCCTGTATCTCGTATAATCCGATAGAGAAACCGGGAGTCCAGGTATTGCCTTCGAGTCGAGACCTCTTGCCTCACGCGCTCCTCTGGATCGGCCTCATAAAAGAGCCGGCCGTATTTCAGTATCTGGTGCTGGAGAAGAGGCGAGGCCCGGTCGAATGCCACCGGGTCCACATCTTTTCCCGGCAGGTTCGACAGTTCCGTTTCCAGTCGCGCTCTTTCAAAACCGTCCATGTGTCCGCGAACCATGACAGCGATATCGATATCGCTCCCGCGCCGTTCCCTGTCCGTGGCGCTCGACCCGAACACCTGGGCGGCTGCGATCGCGCCGTTGGCTCCCGCGTAGTCTGCAATTCTCTCCATTGTCTCTGCTGAAAGCATAACCGGATGACACCTCCCACGTTTGTCATGCTGAATCATGCTGACGTTTTTCGATGGCGCGCTCAATACCGGTAATGGATTCCATTGCGGTATCAATGCGTTGATAATTCTGGGTAGGCGTAAGCTCGCAATTTAGCTTGGGAAATGGTAGAAGG
>CAYOVG010000032.1:5588-30528 GCA_964407285.1 uncultured Syntrophobacteraceae bacterium | reverse complement strand
CCTTGTACTGCTCGCAGAGTTGATTGAGCCAGTTCTTCAGACCGTCGTCCCGGTCCGTTTCCTGTTGCTTCGATTCCATAACCGCTTCCAGGGAGCCGCCTTCCAGGTCGGCCTCGAGAGACACCCGTGCGGCGGGATTTCCGAAAAACATGGCGCCCGGAGAGATCCGTACGGACCCCGAGTCCGGTCCTGATCCGGGCAAGGGCTCGACGCGCGCCGACGTGCTCTCGGAGATGAGCCGGAGGAGTTTTTCCGTAAAAACCCGGCATATCTGCTGCAAGCCGATTACGATACCCCGCCGGCACAGTTCGACGACGGGCAGACGAAGCCAATCCACGTAAGCTCCTTCCGCACCGGCAATGACGAGAATATCGCGACAAGACACGGCGGAAGCGGGAGACGGTTGTTGGACCGGCGCATGCCTGGGTCTTCGCAAGCGCCTGAAATGGGACGTGTCCGCGCGGGAGACCGCTTTCACCATGGCGCGCAACTCCCTCGCGAAGACTTCCACATCGTCGCGCGGTCCCGGTTTTTGCATGAAGTCGACGGCTCCCACGTTCAGAAATTCGAAGACTTTGTCGAGGTCGCCGCTGTTTAGTCCGCTGATGATGAGCACCGGAACCGGGAACCGGATCATGATGTGTTTGAGCGTGGTGTCACCTTTCATCACCGGCATCCGGATATCGAGCGTTATGAGATCCACGGCGGGATTGTCCGCCAAGAAGTCGAGGGCTTCCTGTCCGTTTCCGGCAGTCCCGACCACCTCCATACCCGGTTCGGCTTCCATCATGTCTTTCAGCCGTCGTGCGAAAAAGGCGGAATCATCCACGATGAGGACCCTCACCGTTCGGATTTCACCCGCTACATCCGGCCCGGAGCCGGGCCGGTCCCCATTGCCCGCCGTTGCGCCGGGGAGGGCCGGAAGCATCGCGTCGTCCGGTACGGCTGAGGCAATTTCAGCGTTATCCATGAAATCGATGATTGTCGAGGACGCATGGTCCTGCTCGAAGAGAATCTCCCCCGGCTCCTCACCGAGGAATCCATGGCTTTCGCTTTCCTCGTCCCTGCGGCGTGCTATCTCGAGGAGCAGGTGCTCCCAGGGTTTTGTAATCGATACGGTGTTCTCTTCCTGGAGGGGTTTCGTCTCGAAGTGGCCGTCTTTCCACTCCAAAATCTGGTAGAAAGCCGGTTCTCCTTGCAGTTCCTCCGTTTGAGCGTGACGGATGCTTCCCCCCCTGATGAAGACGCTTCCGCTCCCCCCGCCGGACTTCACGTAAATGGCCAGGTCGGCACGGCACAGGCACACCATCTGGATCAGGTCCGTCAGTTGGAGACTCACCGTCCCGGTGAATCCTTCGGAACGGTCCCGACCGGACTCCACTCCGTCCGTAGGGTTCATCGACTCTTTCTCGTCCACGCTTGCTCCAGATTCGATGATCATCGTTTCGGCCACGCAGGCCCCATTCCCGTTCGTGCTCACATCGAAGCACGGACGGGAATGGGGCCGGCAATGAGCGAAACCGGGATCGATGCCCTTCAACTACAATCGAACGCCGATCGATGAAGGACGGATTCCCGGCTTCTTCCCCCGGCGCGGCGAACGTCCTCGATCGTTCCGAGCAGCGTCGATACGTCCAGGATCAGGGAGATGCTTCCGTCGCCGAGAATCGTCGCCCCCGAAAATCCGTCAAAGGAATGGAACTCGTCCTCGATCGGCTTGATAACCACTTCCCTTTCGCCCACGAGGCTGTCGACAACAAGTCCCACCTCCTGAAAACTCGTGTTGACCACGACAACGAATTTCCGGTCGCCGCACGGCCTGCCCGCATAGTCCGGCATGCCCAGGAGGCTGCTGAGCCGCACGAGAGGAACTGTCTTGTCGCGGATGGACACCACCTGGAAACTCTCTATGGAGTAAACGCTTCCGGCTTCGTAACGGAAAATTTCGGACACCGATGTGAGCGGCAGGGTAAAAACCTGGTCCATGACCTCAACGAGGAGTGCCCGGATGATGGCGACCGTCAGCGGTATCCGGATGGTGAAGCGCGTCCCGACGCCCGGAGCCGATTCGACTTCGATCGAACCACTCAACCTTTCGACGTTTTCCTTCACCACATCGAGACCGACGCCTCTTCCCGCTGTTGCGTCCACCCGGTCGTGAGTGGATATCCCGGGCAGGAAAACGGCGTAGTTTATCTCCCGGTCCGACAGTCGCTCCAGTTCCCGGGCGTCCATTCCCCTGGCGCTTTGCAGTGCTCTCCTGATCTTCATGCTGTCTATTCCGCGACCGTCGTCTTCGATTTCGATCACGACATGGTCCCCTTCGTGGCGAGCACTCAGGCTGATTGCGCCCGTATCGGCCTTTTCCCGGGACCTACGCTCCATTGGAGCCTCCATGCCGTGGGCAATGGCGTTTCGCAGCAACTGGACGAGCGGGTCGTTCATCTGTTCGAGCACTCGCTTATCAACCTCCGTCTCTCCGCCTTCCATGATGAGTTCGACTCTTTTTCCCAGTTTCATGGCCTGATCGCGCACAATTCTCGGAAAGCGCCGGAAGAGATGGGAGATGGGCAGCATGCGAACGCGCATAACGGAATTCTGAAGGTCGTTGGTGATCCTGCCCATGGACAGAGTGGATTCATTGAGCCGGAAACTGAGCATGCGAAGTTTTCTCAACTCCTGTTTCGTGAGCCTTCCCTGTGCGGCCAGTTCACGGATCATTTCTTTCAGGAAGGCGGCGGTCTGCATGAACTCCGACCTTGTAACCACCAGTTCCCCCACCTGGTTGAGGAGTTCATCCACCTTCCGGGCGTTTACCCTGAGGGTGGCTTCCAACGGCGTTTCCTCGGCGATGGCCGTTATGGGGCCTCGTTCTCTTGCGGTCTCATGCGACGGCGGTCCCGGAGGTTCAACCGAAAGGGCCGCGGGCCTGCCTGCAGGCTCCATCGACATCGATTCCGGCGCCGGACTGAGTCCGTTTCCCGGTGGAAACGGCGTTTCCGGCGCCGAATCACCCGGCCCGATAAGGGGGCTCTCCGCTATGGCGTGCTCAGTGTCTGCCGGCCGGGACCGGCAAGACCGATCGAAGGAAGGATCTGTACCGAAGCTCGGGGACATGAGGTTGTTGTCGAGGTCCCGGAAGGTTGCATCGAGTTCGTGGTCGATTGTGTCCGCAATGACGCTCTCCCTTAGTTCGGGCAGGATCGTGGGGAACATCGCTTCCAGTCCCGGCAGCAAAACCCGGAGCCGGTCGGCGAATGATTCGAACAGCTCTTTGTAGAGCTTCGCGTCGAGGATGCCGCCGTCTCCGGATTCAAGGAGCATCTCTTCCCATTCCGTGATGATGCTCACTACCGAATCATAGCCCATATACCGGGATGACGAAGCGAGCTTTGCGAGCAGCGTCCGGATCTCTTCCAGTTCTCCGCCGCCTATGGGCGAATCGGGCGACGAGGGCGCTGCGCTCGCCAGTTGGGACAGATTCTCCCGGAAGGAATCCATGAATATGGCGAAGAGTTCCTCGTCGTCCTCTTCCTCTTTGACGACCGGACTCTCCGGCTCCGTTTCCACGGCATTGTCCGGCGGTTGGGGCGACGGTTGAGGCGTCGTAATCCTCAATGCCGGCAAAATCTGTTGCAGACGCCTTCCGCAGTTAACGGTCAGCTCACCATAGTGATGCCGGCTCATGGCGGCGTCATCCCCTGGTTCCGCGATGGCCCGCTTCAATTCCTCCAGGAGATCGGCAATACTTGTGTAGTTCATGTACCGGGAGGACGCAATGAGCCGCTCGAGCAGGGCTTCGGCCCGGTCCCCCGACGCGCCCGGTTGTTGTTCGGAGGAGAAAAAGAAAGCGACAAGCTGCGAGAAAACGTCCTGGAAGGAATCGAGGAAAATGGAGAGAAGCTCCTCATCCTCCTCGTATTCTTCTTCGGGTTCCGCCCCGGTTGCGCGCGAGTTCGTTTCACTGACGGCACGAGGCATGTTTTCGTTCTCGAGGATGTTGTCGCCTGCAGGCCCGCGCGGGTTTTCGGAATCGCCGCTTGATTCGGCGGAAAGGGCTTGCTGCAATTGCTGAAGGAGTGCGGAAGGGAAGGGCGGCTCCTCGCCGTTTTCCTGGAGAATCTCCAATGCTCCGGAAATGAAATCGACGCATCCCAGCATCGCGTTCACTCCTTGTGGAGTAATCGAGCGTTTTCCGGCCCGGATTTCGCCGATCAGGTTTTCCATTTCATGGGTCAGGCCGGCGAGCCCTTCATAGCCCATGTAGGAGGAGATGCCTTTGATGCTATGGGCGGCCCGGAATATTTCTCCAATCCCTCCGGCAACTGCATCTGCTCCTTCACGCTCCAGGATGAGAAGCGATCGTTCCAGTTCCTGGAGGTGCTCTTTGACCTCTACCACGTATTCCTGCAAGAAGTCCTGAAGCGGCATGACCTACTCACTCCCTGTCCACTGAACGCGAGACATGGGGCCGCGGATCTCTATCCGCATCCATCCGTGTCTTGTCGGCGCATCGTTGAAAATGAGCCGGACCCAACCCGCAACCCGATCGCAATTCGCTCATACCAATGCGGAGATGGTCCGCAGGAGGGTATCCTCGTCTCCCTTGCGAATGATTCTCTTGACGGCGATGGTCTCCATTTGCGCAGCCAGGTGCGGGGCATCCAGCAGAGTGTAGAAAATGATGGCGGCTCCCGGATCGAACGACAGGATCTCCCTTGCGGCGGTGATTCCATCTTTTCCTCGCATCGTGACATCCATCGTCACGACATCGGGCTTCAACTTCCGGTAGAGCGCAACAGCTTCGTTTCCATCATTAGCCTTCCCCACCACGTCGTGGCCGGCGTCCGTAAGGCATCGGACAATGCTGTGCTTCATCAGGTTGGAGTCATCTACCACGAGCACGCGTTTCGACATGTCTGCAACTCGCCTCCGATATTCCGTTCGCAGGGTTCGGGTGACTTAAGCCGCGCTATCCGTATCCCGGCTCTCCGGTCCTTCAGCCCACGACATATCATCGGGCGTCCGAGGCAGGGCGACCTTGTCCTCGACGGCTTGCGCTTTTGCGTTTACCCCCGGCTGCTCGGCCGGAACTCTCTCGCCGTCGTGGGGAACGGTCTGCGTCGCGGGTTCCTTGCCGATCCTGAACCTGGCGATCAACTGGCCGAATTCCCCCATGGTCCTTGCCAGCATGTCGGTAAACTGGTGTGAGTTCTTGGCGCCGGAGGCGTTAGCCATGGCGACGGTGGTCATCTGCTGGAGAATCTGCTGCATCGCCTGGCTTCTTTCCTTCTGGAGCGACGTCATTTCCGTGATATTTTCCGCATTTCTGTTGGCGTTCATTACTTCCTGCAGCACCTGGTTGGCGCTCCTGGCCTGTTCCTGCGTGGCGTTGGATACATTCTGGGAAAGCTCGTGGATATTGTCCGTGATCCTGGAGACGCGTTCGCGCCTCTTCACCTGTTCCGACGTCATTTCCAGAATATCGACCGACAACTGCCGCAGGCGCGCCATGGCCTGCGCAACCTGCTGGATGCCCTGCGTCTGCTCGTTGGTCTTGGAATCAATCTCCTGTATCAGGGCGTTGGTCTTCTCGACGGCGGAAACGATGTTGCTGAGGGCCTGCCGGCTTGCAACGGCGAGTTCGGTTCCTTCCTTCACTCGCTTCCCGCTGTTCTTGATCAGTGTGGAAATTTCCCTGGTCGATTCCGCGGTGCGCTCGGCAAGCTTTCGGATTTCCTCCGCGACCACCGCGAATCCCCTGCCGTGTTCCCCCGCGCGGGCGGCCTCGACGGCGGCGTTGAGGGCCAGGAGGTTCGTCTGGTCGGCAATATCGGAAATAACTTCGATGATCTCGGTGACCTGTTCGGAACTCTCGGCAATACTGTGCATGCCTTGCACCACCTGCTCGACCGCTTCCCTTCCTTCAACGGCTGCTTCGTACGAGATGACGGACTGCTTTCCCGCCTCCGACGCCTTGCTGGATACGTCGGCGGTCGTAACAGCCATCTGCTCCGCGGCCTGCGTCGTTTCCTCCGACGCCTGGTGCTGAAGCCGCGCACGATTGGAAACCTCTCCCGCGGTCTCGCCCATGGTGTCGACGATGCCTCGGGCCTCTTCCACCATTTCGGCCTGAGCCCGCGCCGCCCTTACGATCTCCTGAATACTCGCCGTCAGTTGAGTGATGGAAGCCCCGGCCTCTTCGTACGCTCTCCGGCTGTCGTTGGCGTTGTTTTGCACCTCTGCGGCCGTCTGTCCCATGATCTCGATCCGTTTCAACGCATCCTGCGCTCTCCTGGCCTGTTCCGATGCGTTGACGGCGATTCTGCTCGAAATGGCTTTCATCCGCTCCACGGCGCCCGATACCTGCCGGTTTCCATCGACGATAGCGCCGAATGTTTCCCTCAGTCTCGCCAGAAGGCCATTGAAGGCCTCCCCGAGACCGGCCACCTCGTCCTTCCCTCTAACCTCGACGTCGCGGGTAAAATCGAGGTCCCGGGCGATAGCGGTCATGGTCCGGGATGCCCGCACGATGGGTTGTGCGATGACATGGCTGAGATAGAGCGCCACTCCCGCCAGCAAAACGATGAACGCCCCGGAGATCGCCAGGAGTTTCACAAGTTGCTTTGGAAGGGCTGCGAAAATCTCCTCGTAGTCGGCCCCCGTGGCGACGATCCAGTTCTTGCGGCATTTCCCGTAGCCTTCATTGACCATGAAGCCGATTGCCCTGGTTTTGCCTTGAAAATCGTAAATGAGATCTCCGCGCCCGCCCTTTTCATAGGCCTTCGCCACCTGCGGGAGGCTCAGCGGGGGCTCGGACAGCTTCTTCCCGATATATTCGCGCTTGGGATGCGAGATGACGGTCAGCGTATTTCGATCCACCAGGTAGGTGTAGCCGGTGGTCTGGACGGGAAACGCATCCACGATCCTGTTGAGCACTTCCCACTTTACGTAGCCTGCCAGTACGCCCTGCGGTTCATTCTGGATAACCACCGGCATTGCGATCGGGACGGACCATCCTTGAGATTCCGGCACAAATTGCTTGAGCATCGGGTAGTTGCCGAATTCGCCGATGTGCTCATGGCCTCCGACAGCCTCCTTGAACCATGCCTGATCGGCCAGTCCGGTTCCGATAGCCTGCGGTATATTCGAAGCCATGCACTTTCCGGTTTTACTCACGATCATCAGAAGATCGAACGCATCCTTGGATTTGGCCAGGGTGTCCAGGATGCTGTTCGCACCCGCGTCGCCGCTGCCGATATCGAGCGCCAGTTGGACCGTTTCGAGATTCGTCCAGGCGTTGATGTCGTTGATGCGTTCGTCGAGCACGACGTCGATGGTCCTGGCGATGCGCCTGGAAAGCCCGCTGAGCCGCCTGCCCTGGTCGGCTTCCATCTGGTCTTTCATTCCGAAGTACGACACGAAGTTCATGACGCCCAGCAGGATCACGGTGGTCAGGAGAAGGACGATCAAAAGCTTGTTTCTCAGTGATTTCCCGACAATATCGATTCCCGGCATGGCTGGTTCTCCCTTTCGGATCTAAGTTCTGTCCTTGTAGAAAATGTTGAGCGATATATCCAGTTCGGAGTGTTCCGCTTCGAAATCCTTCCCCGCCGGGAGCATTTCGATAGCCTTCATTTCCTGCCTTTCCCGGGGCTGGAGGACCAGTTGAAAGTCGATGAGCGTGATGAGCCGGTTCGGAAGCTTGATCACCCCCGCGATGTACTCCGCATCGATGTTCGAGGTGAACAGGTAGGGGGCCGGTTCGATCCGGCTGACGGGCGCCTTCAATACTTCGGACACCGAATCGACGATGAACCCGGTTACCTTCGAGTGCATCTCGACGATCAGGATGCGCGTCTTCTTGGTGTTTTCTCCCGGTTGGCTTCCGCGTATCCGCAATCGCATGCGCAGATCGATGACGGGAATGATCCTGCCGCGCAAGTTGATCATCCCGAGGATGAATTCCGGGGCGTTGGGAATCGGAGTAATGCCGGGTAGCCGAATGATTTCCTGGAGCATCAGGATGTCTATCCCGAACTCCTCCTCGCCTATGCGAAAGCATACAAACTGTCTTACGGACTCCGCCGCGTCCTCTTCGGCCGAGCGTGGAGTTCGAGAAACCAGAGACGGCAATCCCATTTCCATCCTCCTTCAGTAGTACGCTGGAATGTTTGTTTCACCCTGCCGGGCCGGCCGCGGAGCGCCCGGCCCGTATCCACGCATCTTCGCGGCGCGAGCGCCTCATCGGGGGAGAATGTCCCCGAGCGCATCGACCGCCTTCGCATCGGCTGCTTTCGCGAAACGGTCGTCGATGAGGCTTCGGATGTCTCCCGCATCCTCGAGAAGTCCGGAAGCGGCCATCTCCCGCCCCACTTCCTCCAGTTCTTCGGCGACCGGAGCGTACATGTCGAAGCGGACCCGACCGGGTGGGGTCGATAGAACGTAGCGCACCACGTCGGGGTCCTGTCCCCAGTAGCGGCATGCCGTATCCACGGCCTCGTCGATGTGGCGCTCGGCCCAGAACCCGGCCCGCACGGCGGCCGTCACGAGTTTCTGAACCCAATCGGGGTGAGCGACGATCAGGCTCTCCCGAACGATCATGAGATTGCATATGAATCCCGGCCAGGCGTCTTCCACATCGAGCAGCCGAACTCCCACGCCGCTTCGGATCGCCCTGGCCGCGAAGGGTTCCCCCACGACGTAGCCGTCTATGCCCCCGGACGCCAGCGCCGGAGCCATGTCCGGAGGCGGGATTTCCACAATGCGGATGGCTTCTTCATCCATTCCCATCTTCCTCTGCAGTCGCCTTACGGCCAGAAGGTGTCCCGCGTATCGCATCGGGACCGCGACGGTCCTTCCCGTAAGGTCCGCAAAAGTCCTGCAGTCGAGGTCCTTCCTCACGACCAGGGTGCTCTCATGCCGGTTTCCTATGTATACGATCTTGAGGGGGACCCCCTGACCGGCCATCGCGACCGCAAGCGGCGCAATCATGAAAGCCACATCGATGTGGCCCGACTTGAAGGCTTCGCCCATTTCCGCGAAAGACCCGAATTTGACGGCCTCGAAGCGCGGGTCGGCCCTCCGCGATGCGGCGTCGACGAGAGGGGCCGCCAGGTTTGTGATGACGGGCATATACCCCATGAGGACTTTCCTCGCATGCCGACGCTCCACATTAAGGTGGAAGTGCAGGAAGCTGATGAGCGCAAGCCACAGCACTGCAATTAGACCTGCCCGAAGAATTCCCGGATGACTGCGCGCAATACCCGTCGGCCTCATAATGCCGTATGGACTCCAAGATGGTAATAGACCTGGGACCGAAGCTTGCCGAGGTCCTCCCCCGACAGCGAACGGGGATGGGGAATCCTGATGGACCGGCAGCACTTGATACGTCCCGGGGGATCGCTCATGATGATCAGGCGGCTGGAAAGCTGAAGCGCCTCGTCGATGTCGTGCGTGACGAAGACAATCGTCGTCTTGGGAAGCATGACGTGCAGGTAGAGCATTTCTTCGCGCATGTGGAGGCGAGTGAGACAATCCAGGGCCGAAAAGGGTTCATCCATCAGGAGAATCTCCGGTTGAGCGGCCATGGCGCGGGCTATTTCGGCCCGCTGCCGCATGCCGCCCGAGAGCATGTGCGGATAGTAGCTTTCGGAACTCTCGAGTCCGACGAGTTCAAGGTGGTAGAGGACCTTTTCCCTGCGCTCCTTAGCGCTGCCGACCCCCCGAAGCGCAAGGGCGACGTTTTCCGCTATCGTAAGCCACGGGAAAAGCGATCCGTCCTGGAAAACGAAGATGTGATCGGCCTGGGGGGCCTTTACTTCCCGTCCGTCGATGAAGACGGCGCCTTTCGTCGGATGCATGAAGCCGGCGATAAGGCGAAGGATCGTGGACTTTCCGCATCCGGAATGCCCCAGGATGCAGGCGAATTCACCGGCCCGGATTTCCAGGTCGATGTCGTCGAGCACCGTTTTGGGCGGCGAGTTCCCGGAATCGTCTGCGCCTCGCTTTCCGCGCAAGAACGGGAACCGCGGCTTTCGCCGGTTGTTGCCGTATTCCACGGTAATCCGTTCGAGCCGAATTTTGGGTTCCCCTTCACATTCGCTCAAGACGCCACCTTACGAACTCCAGGCGTTCAAGTCCGGAGACGGCCCGGTCCAGAAGAAGCCCGATAATGCCTATGGTGATGATTGCAACGACAACATAGTCGAGACGGAGCGCGTTGCGCGCATCCACGACCAGGTAGCCCAGCCCGCTTTTCACGGCGATCATCTCTGCCGCCACCACGACCATCCAGGCAATGCCGAGGCTTACTCTAAGCGCCAGTACGATTCCTGGAGCAGCGCCGGGGAAGGTGACGTTGCAAAACGTCTCCCACCGGTTCAACTGCAGATTGGCGGCAACCTGGAAGTACATGGGATGAATTCCGGACGAAGCCTCGATGCTGCTGATGAGCAGCGGAAAAAAACAGGCGATGAAGATGATGAACAGAGCCGGTTTGTCGCCTATCCCAAACCAGAGCATGGCGAACGGTATCCATGCAAGGGGCGAAATCGGCCGCAAAAACTGGATGGCCGGATTCGCCAGGCGCATTACCGGCTTGCGGCGCCCGAGAAAAAGCCCCAGCGGTATAGCCGTCGCGGCGGCAAGGTAGAAACCCGCCGTAACCCGGAACAGGCTGGCGACAATATAGCGCGGCAGCACCCCGCTGGTCAGCAGTTCGAGGAATGCGCTCCCTGTCTGCTGAAGTCCCGGCAGATTGTCCGTGCCGCTCCAGATATAGTGAAACATGACGTTCCCTCATTCATTGTTTCCCTTATCCCAGCGGCTCCAGGATGACGGGGTTTTCCGCTCTCGAGGGAGCGAGGTCCCCGCCGTAAGCATCCAGGACCTCGAAGACATCCCACGCGCCTTTCATGTCTTCCCCCCTGCCTCTTACGACGTAGACCGACTGTATCGTCTGGTGGTCCCAGTCCCGAATGGTCTCCTCGTCTTTCAGCCCTACAAAGCCATGGCCTTCCAGCGCCGTGATGATCTTGCGGGGATCGAAGGAACCCGCTTTCTCGACCGCCCACTTGTAGAGCATCATGTTCATGTATGCAGTGGCGCCTCCCGAACACGGAGGCTTGCCGTATCTGCTGCTGTAGTCGTCGACGAATTTGCGGCCTCTCTCGAAGTTGTACTTTTTGGGTATCTCCCAGTACCAGGGCACCGCTCCAAGTACTCCGGACGCGGGATGTTCGTGGGAACCCAACGCCATGTGCATTTCCAGGTTGGGCACCACGATCTGCATCTTTTCCTTGACTCCCATGTTCATGCATTCCCTCAGTCCGGCGATCATGTCCCGGCCGAACAGCGACATAACAAGTATCTCGGCTTGCTCGTCCAACGCCTTTCGGATCGCGTTCCGGTACAGCGAGGAGCCTGGCGGTTCGCCCATGGGAATCAAAACGTCCGTGGCGCTTTCCGTTCGAGTGAATTTCTTCATGGAATCGCGTGTGGTCCATCCCCAGTTGTAATCGGCCGTGATGTAGAAGTATTTCTTGTCCGGGAAGTTCCTGGCGAGGTACCGGGATAGCGCGTTTGCGGCCATCCAGGAATTGTATGTTTCCCTGAAGGTATATCGATGAGCCTCTTTGCCGGTCAGGTCATTGGAGTAGGCGAGAGTGGTCATGAAGAGTTTCTTGTTTTCCTGGCATACCTTGCTGACCTCGACGGCCACGCCGCTCGAAGATCCTCCTGTCACTATATCCACGCCCTGCGCGATGAATTGCCTGACGTTTTCCACGGATATCCTGGGGTCCGACCGGCTGTCGGCGATCACGTAGCGGATACTCCTCCCCAGTATTCCTCCCTGCCGCTCGATCTCCTGCTTGGCGAGAGCATAAGCGTTGAGCTGGTCCTTCCCCTGAAGGACGTAAGGACCCGTCAGCGGAACATTGAGACCCACAACGACTTCCTTTTCCATTTCAGTAGCCCCGGATAGCAGCGATGCAGCGGAAAAGAGAGCCAGCGGGAGCATAAGCCCCAAGAGCAATTTCTTGTACATGGGATTCTCCTTGGAACAGGCGCCGGATGCAAAAGCCGGAAGGCTGGAATAATTCCCGATTGTCGGCGTCCGGCAATCTGCCGGCATCCGATATGCCTCGGGTACGCAGCGCAAACGCGCGGGGCGCGGGCATATCCGGAGTGCGTTGATTGCGAGAGCAAGGCGCAAACGACCCTGGCGCGGGTCCATTTCGCCTTTTCCCTTTTTTTAAGAAGAAAAGTACGGGAAAATCCGCTCTTCCAGGAAGAGCATCGGCGCCGGAATGCTGTTTGCCTTATATTTTATTGCGAAACGAGAATGAGGCAGTGGATGGCATGGATGGTGCACCTCCACGAGCCGGTTCATGGTTGACCAGTAGCGAACCGAAGCTCCGAGGCATCTTGTTCGCCTGGCGGTCCCGCTGCCATACCCATCCGGGCTTAGGCCGGTGACTTTGCGTCCTGCCCTTTCGGACAGTTTGCCTTTTTCAAACGATTCATTCCAAATGTATTACAAATCAAAGCATATTTCAAGAAATAACTGACCCTGTTTTAGTTATTGACTCGAGTGCGCGATTCTGATAATGCACAAATGGCACAATATGCACAACAACGACAAGGAAGACTCCATGATCCACGAACTGTTCACAAAACCGACCCTCATCTTCGGATGCGGCAATACACTCTTCGGCGATGACGGGTTCGGCCCCGAAACGATCGAATACCTGCTCTCCAACTACTCCCTACCCGACAGCGTCGCGGCTGTCGACGTGGGAACGAGTATCGGCGACCTCCTGTTCGACCTGGCTCTCTCACCCGCGCGGCCCGACCGTATCTTCATAGTGGACGCCGTTTCCCAACCCGGACGCGGGCCCGGCGAAATCTTCGAACTGGAAATCGAAAAGCTGCCGGCGAACAAGTCGGGCGATTTCACGCTCCACCAGTTTCCTTCGGTCAACCTCCTGGAGGAGATGCGAAGCCTCGCCGGCGTCGATGTGCGGATCATCGCCGTTCAGATCAAATGTATCCCCGATGCCGTCCAGCCGGGACTTTCCCCGGAAGTGCGGGCCGCTATCCCGCCGACCTGCGAATGGCTGCTCGAATGCATCGGCGAGAGGGCGGGCGGTTCCGGTTCGTCGGTCTGCCGCTCGGATGCTTTCGGGTAGAGGAGGGGCGCGGGTTACGAGTTGCGGGTTGCGGGTTTCAAGAAAAGTCCGAATTCCACCCGTTCACGGTGTGCATGCGGTAGACCGGCCATTTTGTTTTTAACGAAGTACATTTCAAAAAGAGAGGAAGCAATGACGGACAAGCCTGTCGGATCAGTCATGGTTGTCGGCGGGGGCATAGCCGGTATCCAGGCCGCCCTGGACCTGGCCGATTCGGGATACTACGTGTATCTCGTCGAGAAGAGCGCCGGTATCGGCGGCGTCATGTCCCAACTGGACAAAACTTACCCTACCAACGACTGCGCGATGTGAATCATTTCACCCAAGCTGGTTGAGTGCGGTCGGCACTTGAATATCGAGTTACTCACGCTCTCCGAAGTCGTGGAAACTTCCGGCGAAGAAGGCAATTTCATCGTTAAGGTCAAAAAGCATCCGCGCTACGTGGACATGGACAAGTGCATCGCCTGCGGCCTGTGCACCGAGAAATGCCCCAAGAAGGTCGATGACGAGTTCAATGCGGGGCTCGGCAAGAGAAAAGCCGTATACATCAAGTACGGCCAGACGGTCCCCCTCAAGTACGCCATCGATGCGAAGAACTGCCTCTACCTCGCCAGGGGCAAATGCAAGGCCTGTGAGAAGTTCTGTCCGACGGGGGCGATCCGCTTCGACGACAAGGAGGAGATCGTCTCCCTGAATGTCGGTTCGATCCTGCTCGCGCCGGGCTACACGCCGTTCGATCCCGTGATCTACGACACCTACGGCTACAGGCGCATTCCGGACGTCGTCACGAGCATCGAGTACGAACGGCTCCTCTCCGCGGGCGGACCTCACATGGGACACCTGATCAAGCCCTCCGACGGCAGGGAACCCATGAAGATAGCATGGATACAGTGCGTCGGTTCCCGCGAGACGCAACGCTCCGGAAACGGATACTGCTCCAGCGTCTGCTGCATGTACGCCGTCAAGCAGGCCCTGGTCACGGCGGAACACCTCCCGCCGGGGGCCGGGCAGACCATCTTCTACATGGACATCCGAAGCCCCAACAAGGAATTCGAAAGGTACTACGAAGGCGCGAAGGCCAAAGGCGTGAGGTTCGTACGGACCCGGCCGCACACCATCGATGCGGGGCCGAGCAATGTCGGCGTGATCATTACCTACGTCACCGAAACCGGCGAAATGGTCACGGAAGATTTCGACATGGCCGTCCTCTCCGTCGGCATGCATGCGTCGAAGGACGCCGCCGGGACGGCCGCGATCTTCGGGATCGAGTTGGACCATTACAACTTCGCCAGGACCTTGAGTTTCGATCCCGTCGCGAGCACCAGAAAGGGCGTCTATGTGGCAGGGGCCTTCCGCTCGCCCAAGGCCATTCCACGTTCGGTCACGGAAGCTTCCGCCGCGGCCGCCGAGGCGTCGAGAGCGCTCGCCCCCGCCCGGGGGACCCTCACCAGGGAAAAGACCTATCCCCGGGAGCACGATACCCGCGGACGGGAACCCCGAGTGGGAGTATTCGTCTGTTCGTGCGGCATCAATATCGCCAACACCGTGGACGTCAAGCAGGTCGCCGAATACGCGAAGACGCTTCCGGGCGTCGTGTTCGTCGAAAACAACTTGTTCACCTGCTCCACGGACACCCAGGGGATCATCGCGCGGAAGATCAAGGAGTTCGACCTCAACAGGATCGTGGTTGCGGCCTGCACGCCCAGGACCCACGAGCCGCTCTTTCAGGATACTCTGAAGGAAGCCGGAATGAACGCCTACCTCCTGGAGATGGCCAATATCCGCAACCAGAATTCGTGGGTCCACCAGAACGACCCCGAAGGGGCTACCGCCAAGGCCAGGGACCAGGTGCGCATGGCCGTCGCCAAGGCGACCCTGAACATGCCCCTGGAGCGCCTCAGCGTGAACGTGGTGCGAAGAGCGCTGGTCGTCGGCGGCGGCGTGGCGGGTATGCATGCGGCGCTCGGTCTTGCCGACCAGGGCCACGAAGTCGTGCTCGTCGAAAAGAGCGACAGGCTGGGCGGGAACGCTCTGAAGCTGAACGAAACCTGGAGAGGCCGGAAGATCCGTCCGCTCCTGGAGGATCTCATCGCGAAGGTGAAGGCGCACAAGGGGATCGAGGTCCTCGAGAATGCGAAGCTTTCGTCCGCGTCCGGTTCCGTCGGCAAGTTCGTGAGCGAAGTGAACGTCGGGGGCGCCGTTCGCGCCGTCACGTACGGCGCGGCGGTGATCGCCACGGGCGCCGAGGAGTACGTTCCCACCGAATATCTGTACGGCGCGGACGAGCGGATCATGACTCACCTGCAGTTCGAAGCGGAACTGAGAGACCGCGAGGATGCCGTGAGAAAGGCGGAAAGCGCCGTCTTCATCCAGTGCGTGGGTTCCCGCGAACCCGAACGGCCGTACTGCAGCCGGGTCTGCTGCACTCATTCCGTCCACGCGGCCGTGAAGCTCAAAGAGCTGAATCCGGATATGAATGTCTACATCCTCAACCGCGACATCCGTACATATGGGGAACGGGAGGATATCTACAGGAAGGCGAGGGAACTCGGCGTGCTGTTCATCCGGTATGAAACGGACAGGAAACCCGAAGTGGCCGAAGAGAACGGCGGCCTCTTCGTGACCGTCCTCGACCCGATCTTGCAGCGTCCCCTGAAACTTCCCGCCGATTACCTGGTGCTCGCCTCGGCCATCGTGCCCGGAGATTCCAGGGAGATTGTCGAACTCTTCAAGTGCGGCCGGAACGAGGACGGCTTCCTGAACGAAGCTCACCCGAAGCTGCGTCCGGTGGACATGTCGGTGAGCGGGCTGTTCGTGGCGGGGCTGTGCAACTATCCCAAGCCCATCGACGAAGCCATCGCGCAGGGCAAGGCGGCGGTGTCGCGCGCCAACGTGCTCCTGTCCAAAGAGGCGATGGAGCTTGACGCCATCAAGTCGTTCGTCACCGAGAAGTGCGACGGCTGCGCGCTTTGCGTGGATGTTTGCCCGTACAACGCTCTCAAGCTCGTCGAGTTCGAGGAGGGAGGCCCCGGGCACAGGCGTATAGAAGTTGATGAAGCTCTGTGCAAGGGGTGCGGGGTTTGCGCCGCGACCTGTCCCAAGGGAGGCGTTCTCGTCCACGGGTTCACCTTTAATCAGTTGAAGGCCCAGGTCGACGCCATCCTGGAAGCCATATAGAGGAGACAATACCGATGAGTGACGATTTCCGGCCCGTCATTGTGGGATTTCTTTGCAACTGGTGCGCCTACGCAGGCGGCGACCTGGCGGGCGTGTCCCGTCTCCAGTATCCGCCCGACATGCGCGCCATCCGGGTGATGTGCTCCGGCATGGTCCATCCGGACCTCATCACCGACGCGCTGCTGAGAGGCGCCGACGGCGTCATCGTAATGGGGTGACACCTGGGAGAATGTCATTACCTGGATGGTAATCACAAAGCATTTTCCCGGTCCCAGGCAATCAGGGTGGTTTTGGAAAGCTCCGGGATCGATCCCGAGCGTTTTCAGATCGAATGGGTTTCGTCGGCCGAAGCGCCTCGGTTTGTCGAAGTCGTAACCAGGTTTACGAAAAAGGTGAAAGCGCTCGGACCCAATCCGCTCGGAAGGAAGAGAGCTTCCGGTGAGTAGCGGATGGTCGAGTCGCATGGGAAACGCGAAAGGGGGCCGGCCGGCCCGCGAACATATCCTGCCAGTAGAATAGGAGCGGGAGGAAGACGATGAAGACTTTTTTCAACCTGGTAATGGAAGTGCAGAAGAAGGGGCTATGCCACCACTGCGGCGGCTGCGCAACTTTCTGCACGGCGATAAACTACGGGGCGCTGGATCTGGATGACGACGGGCGGCCCCGGTACAAGGATGCCGAGAAGTGCATCGAGTGCGGGATCTGCTACTCGATCTGCCCTGAAATCCACGAACTGGACGAGGAGCAGAAAAGGCTCTGTTCCTGGAGCGCTCCGATGGGGCGAATCCTGGACGCCAACATCGCGCGGGCGAAAGACCCGCGGGTGATCGAGGGGGCCACCGACGGCGGCGTGGTCACCGCGCTGCTGCTCCACCTGTTCGAAATGGGGTTCATAACGGGCGCCATCGTCTCCAGGCAGGTGGAGCCGTTCCAGCGGGAGCCGTGGCTGGCCCTCTCCCGGGAGGACATCCTGGAGGCCTCGGGGTTTCACTTCGATGTCTCGCACGGCATGAAGCATTTCAGCGATAAGTACTCGACGTTCGCGCCCACCATCCACGAACTCGGCCCCATGGCGAAGCGGGGGCTCAAGCGGATCGCCTTCGTCGGCACCCCGTGCCAGATCAACACCGTTCGCCGTATGGAGGCCCTGGGGATCGTGCCGGCGGACGCCATCAGCTACCATTTCGGCCTTTTCTGCACGGGCAATTTCGTCTTCGGGCCGGAACAGCGGGCGAGGCTGGAGGAGATCGGCGGGTTCGCGTGGGACGACGTGCGCAAGATCAACGTCAAGGAAAAGCTCCTGGTCCATCTCAAGAGCGGCGAAGTGCGCCCGATCGCCCTGAAAGACCTCGAATTCATGAAGCGCCATGCCTGCCGCTACTGTCCCGACTATTCGGCGGAATTCGCCGACATCTCCTTCGGGGGCATCGGGAGCGAGGAAGGATGGACCACGGTGGTCACCCGCACGCCGCTCGGCCGCGCCGTGTACGCCGACGCCAGGGGGAAGGCGATCGAGGAGTACAAGGATGTTCCCAATGCCGGCCGGCGGGCGCTGAATACGGTGCAGATATGGTCGGACAGGAAGAAGGAGACGGCGGCGGCGAACCGCGCCGAGTTGCAGGTCAAGTCCGTCGTTGTGAAAGGATAGGGCCCGGAGCGCGCCGAGAAAGGAATATTTGGCTTATGGCAGTTAGACTAGCGGAAGATTGGCTGAATGCGTGTTCGGGATGTGAGATATCCATCGTGGACCTGGGCGAGGCGTTGCTGAAGGTGCTCGAGGCGGTGGACATCGTTCATATGCCCGTGATCATGGATCATAAATACCTGGGCCAGACGGGCGAGGGCAAACATATCGATATACCGGAAGCGGAAGTCGGGATCATCAGCGGCGGCATCCGTAACGAGGAACACCTGGAAGTTGCCGAGGAGATGCGGAAGAAGTGCAAGGTGATCATCGCGCTCGGCACGTGCGCCACTCACGGCGGGATTCCCGCCCTGGCCAATTCGTACCGGAACGAGGAGGTCCTGGAGAGGTACTATTCGACGGAGACGACGGACCGGGTCGATTTCGTGCCTTCGGACGGAGTGCCTTCCCTCCTGGACGCCAGTTACGCACTGGACGAGAAGATCAAGGTGGACATCTATCTGCCGGGGTGCCCTCCGCACCCGGACCAGGTGCTCGGGGCGCTGGGGGCGCTCCTGGAAGGGCGCATGCCGCAGCTTACCGACAAGAGCGTCTGCAACGACTGCCCGACGATCCGCCAGGGAAAAGGGCAGGTGAAGAAGTTGCGCCGCTTTCTGGCGGCCCCCCATTACGGTTCGCCCGATGAGCCCCTCGACAAGATGCACTGCCTGCTGGAGCAGGGGATCTTGTGCATGGGATCGGTCACCAGGGGCGGCTGCGGGGGCGGTAAGGTGACGCCCAGGTGCATCGCGGCCAGGGTCCCGTGCCGGGGATGTTCCGGTCCGGTCCGCCAGGACGGCAACCAACTGCTGGACATGCTGAACGCGCTGGCGTCGAACGGCATCGATATCCAGTCCCTGCCCGAACACACCTCTTTGTTGAGGTTCTCCGGGGGGCACCGGCGGCTTCGCCCGCGCCCGGCGAGGAAATCCGAAAGTAAGCCCGAGAGGAAAGAGGAGGCTTAAGTATATGTCGAAGGTGATAAATATTTCCCCCATCACGCGCATCGAGGGACACGCGTCCATTGCGATACAGCTCGATGACCGGGGGAATGTGAAGGATTCGAAGGTACACTTCATGTCCCTGCGGGGATTCGAGAAGTTCGTGGAAGGCAAGCCCGCCGAGGAGCTTCCGCGCATCGTAAACCGTATATGCGGGATCTGCCCGTGGCACCACCACCTGGCCTCCAACAAGGCCGTGGACCGCTGCTTCGGCGTGACGCTTCCTCCGGCGGGGGCGAAGCTCCGGGAGCTGATGCAGACCATCGCCCATGCCGAGGACAAGCTGCTGCACTTTTTCTTCCTGGCGGCGGCGGACTTCGTCATCGGCCCGGACAGCGACTATGCGGCCCGGAACGTGATCGGGGTGGTCAAGGCCAATCCGGAACTGGCGCAAAAGGTCGTGCGGATGCGCTACATGGCCAAGATGATCCTGGAAAAATTCGCGGGCAAGGCCATCCATCCCGTGGCTGGGGTGGTGGGCGGCTTCGCCAAGCCGATGCTGGAGGAGGACCGCAAGGAATTCCTGAAGCAGATGTACGAGTTGCTCGACTTCGCGCTCTTCACGATCGACTTTGCCAAGACCTCCGTATTTCCGAAGTACCTCGACACGGTCAAGACGCTCGGAGTGATCAACACGGGTTTCATCGGGACGGTGGACGACGGCGGGCGGCTCAACCTCTACGACGGCAAGATCCGTCTCATGAAGCCGGACGCAACCTACGTGGACTTCGACGTCCAGAACTACGCCGACTACATCGGCGAGCAGGTGGTTCCGTACTCCTACGGCAAGTTCCCGTACGCCCGGTGCTGGGACGAGGGTTTTTCCATGGATCTGGCCAACCCCAAGGGGATCTACAGGGCCAACTGCCTGGCGCGCATCAACGTGGCGGACGCGATGGCGACGCCGAGGGCCCAGGCGGAGCTGGAGGAGTTCCGTTCGATGTTCGGTAGACCCGCCCAGGCGACGCTCCTCTACCACTGGGCGAGGCTCATCGAGGAAGTCTACGCCTGCGAGCACGCCATCGAACTGCTGGAGGACCCCGATATCACGGACACGAACATCCGTGCGAAGGCGGAACCGAAGGCGGGCAGGGGAGTGGGGTGCGTGGAGGCGCCGCGAGGCACGCTCATCCACGACTACTCAACCGACGACAACGGCATGATCACGCGGGCCAACCTGATCGTGGGCACCACGCACAACCTCGGGCCGATCAACATGAGCGTCGAGCAGGCGGCACGCTCCCTCATCAAGGACGGGGAGGTGAGCGAAGGCATCCTCAATAGGATAGAAATGGCGGTTCGCGCCTACGACCCCTGAATTTCCTGCGCCACGCATCGCCTGGATGGCGATAACGGAGTCACCGTCACTATCACGGACTCCAACGGGCAGGTGGTAAAACGGTGGCCGTCGTAAACGGCAGCCGGCAGGGGTGAAGGGCTGGTAGGTCCTGGGGACGATAGGTTTGAAGAACCGAGCGGTTTGAAGGACCGGCCGGTTTGACGGACTGATCGGTTTGAAGGGTTGAACGGGCTTCAAGGGTCAAACGGATTGACTGATTGAATGAATCAATAACGCGAACAACGATCAATACGATTAGTGGAAGCTTTAGCCGGTAGAATACCGGCAAGATTTAAGGTTTGATGCGCAAAACGGGGGTGGCCCACTGGACCACCCCCGTTTTATTTGGAGTCTGGCGCGGGGCTTCGGTATTTAGAGAGATTCTTTTCATCATGTGCACCCGAAGGATCTCAACAAGAGTTCATAAAATCATAAAATTAGGTTGTTCCAGGCATCTGAGATGCAACCGACACCAGAGTTCAGAATCAGGCATAATTCTGGATTCCGGATATGATCCGTAGAGGGAAAAGTCTTGAGTCTCTTTCGGAAAACAAGATGAAAGGGGAGAAATGTGGACTCGTGGACTCGTCTGAGGGATTCAACGGTGGGGACCCATCGGGGATGGCTCGGATGGGGTATGTCCACACCGGGAACACCGTTCGGGAAGCAATGCTTGAATGGATCTTGGCAATCATAGTAAATCCAGCCTCGCCGCAGTTTCGGCGAGCTTCCGGTCAAGGGTCCAAAACGAGATTCGAGTAAGCACGGCTGAAGCAAGCAGGTGTATATCAATGTAGCCCAGCCCCTTTCCCATCAGGCTGCGACGATCAATGAACTCCATCACTTCATTGTGCTCCGCGAGAACGGCCATGGGCAATTTCCGAAGAAGCGACAGTGTTTCGGAGCGGTTTTTAAGGTTTCCGCAAGCTAATTCTCCAATGACGAACGGATGGCAGGCAACATGGCCCTTTTCCAAGAAGGGGATGAGCCCTATGTCCCCATACCTGAAGTGCGCAATCCATACTGACGTATCAACAAGCAGCATCTTGCGTGTCCTCAGGTCTTCTGCGAGGAATCATCTCCAGTTCTTCTTCGGTCCCGCCCAATTGGGCAAGTCTCCTGCTGCTTTCCCTTGCTATGAGCGCTTCAAGGCCCATTCTGACAAGGGCGGTCTTTTCCGTGATGCCGGTAAGTCTCGCTGCCTCCTGAAGCAATTCATCGTTTATGTTGAGAGTGGTTCTCATGAGTTCCCTCCTCAATATGCATATATTTTATACATAATAATATGCTCATCTGTATGAGCTTGTCAAGCGGGCAAAATCCAGTCCATAAGGTCTGCGGAAACCCATCTCCAATTCCATGGCGCCTCCTCAGCGTCATCTAATCGGAACATGGACAAGCGTTGCGAAGTCTTTGTACGCCAAGACGGCTTCGGACCGTTGGGAGGCAACTTCAACGCAGGAGTTGGCAACATATTTGTTGAAAAGAGCTCTTGACAAAGCTCTACTTTGCCAGTAAATTTGTTGGCAACAATAATGATGGGAAAGGAACGGGGATGACGCAAGGATTGAGAAATAAGTACGGCCCGTGGGTCACCGGTGAGGATTTTTTCGACCGTGATGCTGAAACAGCGCTTCTAACCCGCACTATCGATAATGGCGGCAATCATGTTTTGATAGTCGCTCCCCGCAGGGTGGGAAAAACCAGCCTGATCCGGGAGACTTTCAGAAGACTGGAGAAAAAGGAAACCCACTACCTCATCTTCCTGGATGTTCAGAACTGCTCAACGCCGGAAGATGTGGTGGTGGCCATGTCCATGGGAGCATCCCGGCACCGGACATTGGCAAGGAAGGTGATCGATACTTTCAGCTCGTTCCTGAAACAGATATCTGAAGCAATAGACTCGATCGGCGCTTCCGATCTACTGGAGATCAAGCTTCGCGAGGGCGTCAAGGGAGACTGGCAGTTCAAGGGACGGAATCTCCTGTCCGATCTGGCCAGGGCGGACCGCCCCGTCGTTATCTGCATGGATGAGTTGCCCATCATGGTTTCCCGCCTGCTCAAGAAATCGCCTGAAGAAGCGGAGATCTTCCTATCCTGGCTACGCGGGGTCATGGGAGAATTTCAGGAGAAGATCTGCTTTATCATTTGCGGTTCCATAGGGTTGGAACCGATTTTGAAACGGCATGACCTGAGTCACACGATCGGTCACCTGCAACCGTTTCATGTCGATGCCTGGGACCCGCAAACCGCCGGCAAATGCCTCGATCTTCTGGCTCGGACGGCCGGCATACAATGGTCGGCGGAGCTTTCCTCAAAAATGGTGGACCTGCTCGGGGTTTGCATCCCTCACCATGTCCAGATGTTTTTTGGGTATCTCTACCAGGATTTGTTCAAAGATAATCGACGCAATCCGAATATCGAAGATATCGAGCGCGTTTATCGGAAATCCATGTTGAGCACGCGCGGCCATGCCGAACTGGCCGACTACGAGGAGCGTCTGCTCAGGGTCCTGGACAAGGAAAGAATCCCTCTGGCTCTGGACCTTTTGTCGGAGGCGGCGATCAACGACATCCTCGAAACGGAAATGTGCGATGTTCTGTTCGACCGGTCGGGATTGAAAGACAAGGGTCCTGTTTTGCGGGAAGTGCTGGATGTGCTGGAACATGACGGCTATCTTGTCAGGCATGAAACGATGGACGGTTGGCGCTTTTCATCCAACCTGATCCGTGACTGGTGGAAAAAAAGGTTCTCTCAGAGTTACGTGAATCCTCCAAGCCGGGGAGCGCATGGAAAAATATGAGTACATCCCGCCTCATGAAGCACAACCCCGCCTTTCTGAGCAAGGAAGAACTCCTGTCTTCTTTTGTGGTGCGAGAACGGGAACTGGAACTGCTTCTGGAAATCGTTCGCAACAATACCGGCCCGGTCAACCAGCACGTGATCGTCATCGCCCCGAGAGGAATGGGCAAGACCATGCTCGTGCGCCGGTTGGCTCTTGAAATTCAGCAAGATGAAACCTTGAGCCAGGGCTGGTATCCGGTGGTGCTGCCGGAGGAACTGTACGATGTGGCCGGTGAGGGCGAACTCTGGCTGCGGGTCTTGCAGTGGGTCGGCGAGCAGGAAAAGGAGAAGGACCGGGGACGCCTTCTGAAAAAACATGCGGCCCTGATCACGGAGCGGGATGACCGGGCTCTGAAGATACGTGCTCTGGCGGCGCTTTTGGACTTCGCGGCCGGCAAAAGACTGTTGGTCATGGTGGAGAATCTCCAGATGCTGCTTGGTGAGCAGTCCAGTGATGATGATGCCTGGGATATAAGACAAACCTTGTTGAACCATCCGGAATTGATGATGCTCAGCACGGCCACCACCCATTTCGGGGAAATCCGCAACGCGCAAAAAGCCAATTTCGAACTCTTCCGGGAGATCTGCCTGACTCCGCTGGACACGGCGGGCTGTCGGGTCCTGTGGCAAAGCATCACCGGCGAAGATCTGACGGGAAATCGTGTCCGGCCCATGGAAATCCTCACGGGCGGAAGTCCCCGGCTCCTGGCGATCTTGGCGGATTTCGGAGCGGGCCGGCCGCTGAAGGAGTTGATGGATAACCTGGTGGTGCTGATCGACGATCATACCACCTATTTCAAGGCCAACGTCGAGGCCCTGGCCGGCAAGGAACGACGGGTGTTTGTGACTCTGGCCGAACTATGGGAGCCCTCCAGGGCAAAGGACGTGGCCGAACGAAGCCGTCTCGCTGTGAATATGGTCAGCGCACTGCTCAACCGGCTGGTGGAAAAAGGAGCCGTGACGAAGGTAGATAGGAAGGGGCGGACCCATTACTACCAGATTACGGAGCGTCTCTATAACATCTACCATCTCATGCGCCTCTCCGGCAGTGCCGGGGATCGGGTCAAAGCCCTGGTCCGATGCATGGTGCCCATCTACGGCGAAACCGCAATTGCCTGCGCCCTGGCGAAGGAAACCTGTCATGTGGACGGGGACTTGCGCCCCTGGTTCGTAAGAGGCTATGGATCGATCCTGGAAGAGACCCGGCAAGATGCGAACTTGTTTCGGTCGATTCTGAAAAACACACCTCAAGCTTTTTTTGATCTGCCGGAGGCTGATTATCTGAAACCATTGGTGGGCAAAGGATTGGCGCATGAAACCGTCTCGGCCGAGAGCGCATTGCTGATCGGCAAGAGCGCCGATTTGATTGGTGAAGGAAAATTCACGGAAGCGATCGATGTTTGCAGCCGGATAATCGAGCGGTTCGGCGGGTCGGAAGACACCGGAGTCCTGGAGTGGGTTGCAAAGGCCCTTGTCAACAAGGGAGTTGCTCTAAGAAGCATGGGAAAGCCCGAGGAGGCGGTGGCCGCCTATGACGGAGTGATCGATCGGTTCGGCGGGTCGGGGGACACCCGGCTCCTGGAGCAGGTTGCAGCGGCCCTTCTCAACAAGGGAGTTGCTTTGGGAAGCATGGGAAAGCCCGAGGAAGCGGTGGCCGCCTATGACGGAGTGATCGATCGGTTCGGCGGGTCGGGGGACACCC
>CAYOVG010000032.1:0-5488 GCA_964407285.1 uncultured Syntrophobacteraceae bacterium | reverse complement strand
GGCTCCAGGAGTGGGTTGCAAAGGCGCACAATGGAAAGGCCTGGATGATCTATGAGCGAAAGGAAATAAAGCGGCTCGATGCGGCAATTCAGGCGGCTGCAACGGCGACCCGGTTATTCCCGGACAAAAATAGCTTCCGCCATACCCTGGCCAGTGTTTACGGTCTTGCGGGCCGCTGGTCCGAGGCGTTTGAACAGGCTGTATTCTTTGCCGATGATTCCGAGTTAATCGAAAAATGTCCGGACGATATTATCGACTTTTTCGTAGACGCCGCGGCAGCCGGGCAAGCCGGGGTCGCCCTGAAGGCGATAGAGAAGACAGCCGCGGCAACCAGTCTGGAACCTCTTGTGGCCGCGCTCAAAATTTCAGCGGGAGTGGATTTCCATGCTCCAAAGGAAGTGATGGAGGTCGCCTCGGATATTGTGAAGAGAATCGGAAATTCCGGGGAGAACGATACCGGATCTCCAACCGGAAGAGGCGCCTCATAATACGGGGCCGCGGCGCCGCGGCAGCGTCCGCAATGGCTGCTGCGATGTCTAAAAAGAGCGCCTTTCCGCTTGTGTAGAGAATATGAGACGAGAAATGGACAGCCGTCACGTGCTCAGCGAGGTCGATCCGGGATTTGTCAATGGGCGAAGCCCATTCTCAGCTACGGTTATGGGGCGCTGTGCGGTTACGGCCGGCGGCCGCGACCTGTTGCGTTTCCACAACCCGGTCGCGGCCGCCGGCCGCTCCTGCAAAGCGGTTTATCCCATCACCAAACTGGTCGCGCAATTGCGATCCCGCCCGCGGATCGTCTAAATTCCGGCGGCGCTAAGGATGTCGGGAACGCAACCCTCTTTTCCGATGGCCATGATATGGACGCCGTGGCAGATGGATTCCTCCTTGATCTTGCGGATCATCCGGCCGGCGATCTCGATGCCCTTCTTCAACTGGTCGGGCTTGGAGACGCTTTCCATCTCGGCGATAAGCGCATCGGGAACGTTGATCCCCGCGACGTTCTTGTTCATGTACCTGGCCATCCCGGCGGAAACCAGCAGCACGATGCCGGCCAGGATCTTGGTGTCGAGCTTTCCCGCGTAGTCCATGAACCGCTTCAAACTCTCCAGGTCGTAGACCGCCTGGGTCTGGAAGAATTCCGCTCCGGCCTTGATCTTCTTCTCGAACTTGAGGAGCTGCGGCTCGATCGGATCGGCTTCCGGAGTCACGACGGCGCCGGCGCAGAAGCTGGGCGCGCCCTTCAGCGGATTCCCCGCCATGTCCCGGCCCTTTTCGAGGGTCCGCACGGCCTGCAGGATCTGCACGGACTCGAGATCGTGGACCGGCTTGGCGTCCTTGTGATCGCCCATGCTAATGTGGTCCCCGGTGAGGCACAGGACCGTGTCGATGCCGAGCACGGCCGCGCTGATGAGGTCGGACTGGATGGCCATGCGGTTGCGGTCCCGCCCCGTCATCTGCAGGATCGGCGTCCCCCCCATCTCCTTGATCAGGTGGCAGCCCACGAGGGACGAAAGGCGCATGACCGAACTCTGGTTGTCGGTCACGTTGAGCCCGTGCACCTTGTCCTTGAGCAACTCCACGTGGCGCTTCATCTCCTCGACATCCGCGCCCTTGGGCGGCCCCACCTCCGAGGTGACAATAAATACTCCAGAGCCGAGTATATCTTTGAACGATGCGGACATCAGCTATTCTCCTTTGTATGCCTCATGAATTTGGGCTGCGGGGTTGGTCTGTGCGCCGTGGTTCCTGGGCGGGAACGCCTTCCGGATGTTGTCCAGCTTACCCATCTTGTCCAGGCGGTTGTAGATGAGGGTCCAGGCGCAGTCCTTCTCCGTGTCCACCTCGCATTTGCCGTGGTCCGTGCCGCCGCAGGGGCCGTTGAGGATTCCCTTGGCGCACACCGTGACCGGGCAGATCCCGGCGGTCTCGCCCAGCACGCAGTTGCCGCACGCCCGGCACCGCTCCACCCAGTGGCCGTCCCGGGGCGTCATGCCGATGAAGCGCGTGTTCACTCCCGGAAGAATCTGCAGGGGTTCGCAAAGGTCGGCCAGGAGCTGCGCCCCGGCGCCGCAGGCCATCGATACGACCACGTCGTATTCCTTGAGCTTACTGATAATAAGCTCCATGTACTCCTTGTTGCACTGCCTCTCGACGGAATCCTCGTCGATCCGGATTTCCTTGCCGTCCTTCTTGAAGCTCATACGCAACTGCGAGGCGAGCACCCCCACTTCCTTCTTGCCCCCCGCCATGCAAACGGCCACACACGTATCGCAGCCGAGAATGAACACCTTGCCGTACCCGGCAAGCATCTCCTTGATCTCTTCAAAAGGCTTTCTTTCAGCTACAATCATTGAAACACCTCATCACGCGCCGCGCGCGCCTCTTTGTATGTTGTCTCTATATGTCGGCGGCCATCTTGACTTTCGAGGTCTGCATCCCACCGGTAAGCACGGCCATCTGCACGGGCTGCACCTTCCTGTACACTTCCTCCGGCCGCTTTTTCACGCCGTTCACCGTGAGCAGGTCGTCGGCTATGGAGACGCCGAAGAGCCTTTCGTTCTCCTCCAGGTAGGGCAGAATGAGCGCCCAGTCTTCTTCGGTGAGTTCGACGAGTTCCCCGCCGTTCAACTGGTCCTGCATCAGTTTCCGGTGCGGGTCCCTGGCGAAAATGGCGCCGCCGGATGCGAGCGAGAAAAGGTTCGATCCCGGATAGGGCGTGGGCAGCTCCACCACTTTTCCCTCGGTGTCGAACCCTATGCCGTTGAGCACCACGAAGCCGCCGCCCGCATGCGGGTTGCCCGCCATGAAACTTTCGGCCAGGTAGTCGAGCGCCGTGCCGTTGACGACCACCCTCGGGCGTCCCACGGCGTTGATGAGGGGCCGGCCCGCGGCGTTGCCCATGATGTAGACCTCCCCGCCCTTCGCGCCGTACATGAACGTCTGCCCCACGTCCCCGAAGACCACCAGCTTGCCCTGCTTCATGATCTGGCCGAGCTGGTCCTGGGCGTTCCCGTGCACCCGGATTTCCATCCCGTCGATGCCCGACGCCAGGTAGTCCCCGGAACTGTCGTAAACGTCGATCCGCACGCCCCGGGTTTCAGGTCCGAACCCGTTGCCGGTAAAGCGCTGCCCCTTGTACCCGTAGGCGATGAAGCGCTTCCATCCCGCGGCGTAGGCGTCGCACATGAGCCGGGCGTCGCAGTCGTTCCCTTCGGGCGGAAACTCCTTGGCGTAGACCACGAGCACTTCCTCACGGCCCCGGGGGGCGCGCAGCAGATGCCGCGTGTTCCAGTCGATGAAGCGGTAGCGGCCGTCCGCCTTCTCGTCCATCCGCGGCGTGGCGTCGAAGATGGCGGTAAGGGCCGTCCGGACGATCCAGAGCACCGAGGACCTTCTCTTGTCGCCCGTTCCGTACCTGCGGTCGTTGAGGAGAGTGAGCGCTTCGATGATCTTGTCCCGCGCTTCGTCCCCCGACGCGGCGGCCTTTGTCATTTCGCCGCAGATCCAGCGCAGGGTGTTGAAATCCATGGTCGCCATCTCGCCTCTCAGGTGCTCGAAGATCCCAATGGCGCTCTCTTCGCGAACCATTTGCGCGATCTTCCCGGACAACTCCTCCGCCCGGTCCGGAGCCGTGACCGTCGCGGCCCGGTCGCACGGCTTGCGGTCCGGGTTGGCCTTCACTTCCCTTCCGAACTTGTCCGTGCAGGTGAGCCGCATGGCCCCGTTATCCCGCTTGACGGTGAAAATGAAGGAGCCGCCGTCGGTGTGGCTCCCGCCCCTCGCGTTCCAGTACCGGTCGGCAATGGGGCTGAACCGGCTGTCCTCCTGGGAGAGACTTTCGAGCGTGGCGTCGATCGCCTGCTTCTCGGAACACACGAGCCCGATCTGCACTTCCCCGTCGGACAGGGCGAACACCTGGGGCCGCAGCATGGCGGTGTCGGTGATGCCGATCAACTGGAAGTAGTTCTCGTAGGGCTCGTTGCGGGCGATGATGAAAAACCACGGACCGTCCGGAGACCCATGGATATGGGAGGACTGGATGGCGCGGTAGAGTTTCTGCTTGTCGGCGGGCAGTTGATCGAAGTCCGCTTCCGTGGTCGGGGCCATGGCCTCGATGATGTATTCGAGAGGATAGCCGTAGACGCGGTTCCAGAAGTCGAGGAGCAGGATCGACACCTCCGTGTCCGTGTGGAACAGGGGGTAAATCTTGCGCTGCTTCAGGTACTCGCATACGGAAATATAGTTGGCGAAGTCCCCGTTGTGCACCAGCGCTTCGTCCATGCCGCTGAAGGGGTGCGCTCCGCCCGGATGCCACACGCGCCCCTTGGTCGGGTAGCGCTGGTGAGCGATCCAGATGTGGGACTTGAAGTCCTCGAGCTTGTAGTAGCTCGCCACCAGTTCGGCGTATCCCACGATCTTCAGGATCATCATGTTCCGGCCGTGGGAGAGGACGAACGCCTTCTTGTCGCCCAGCGTCGAATAGAAGGTGGTGTTGAGCTTGTACGAATTCTGCACCATGAATTCGTCTTCGGCCCTGCCCGGTTTCAACCCTTCCAGGCGGTGCTTCGCGGTGAAATCCCTCAGCACGTCCGGCTTGACGCGCACGAAGTAGCGCATCACGTCCGGCGGCCTCACGTCGAGCCCGGGAATGTCCCGGTAGTCGTCCACGGTCGGGATCTTTTCGGCCCTGGCGACGTCGAAGCACGGCTTGATGAATTTTTCCTCGACCGCCCCTGGAATCGACTTGTCGTCCGGGTCGATGAGCGCCACCTGCAGCATGTAGTGGCTGTCCAAAATCTCCCGGGATACGCCCAGTTCCTCCGGAACGAACCCCACGGCCGCAATGCCGCCGCCCTTGCCGTTGCCCCGGTTGTGCATCTGCTTCGACGGCTCGAATATGTGCCGGCCGCCCACGGGGATGGAGCACGCAAATCCGGTTACGCCGCATCCCCCTTCTTCCGCCTGCTTTGATTCGCGGCTCGGCGGATACTCCTCGAGGAGTCGTCCCCTGGAGGCAATAATCCTTTCCGCGGTAGAGAATCCCTTCTTGTTCATACTCCTGATACTCCGATTCTGGTCTGTTTCGCCCTTGGGGACCTACTCATAGTCCAGGTGTCCGAGGCAGTCGGTCCTGCCGACCATCTCCCGGACGCTCCGCATGCCGAAGCGCCTGAGAATTTCCACGATCTGCTTGCGCCATGAGGCGTAGAGGTTGTAGACCCTCTGCGTGCCCCAATCCACCTGTATCTTCTCGGCGAGTTCCGTGTCCGTCGTGGCGATGCCCCTCGGGCAGCCGCGCCCGCTCTCGCACGAGGCGCAACGGATGCACTCGAGCGCAACCATGCCGGCCGTGCCCTCCACGATCCCGTCGGCGCCGAGGGCGATGGCCTTCATGAGGTCATAAGCCGTCCGGATGCCGCCGCTGGCGATGAGCGTCACCTGGTCCCGCACGCCCTCCTCCACCAGGAACCGGTGGACCTTGGGAATG
>CAYOVG010000031.1:0-30543 GCA_964407285.1 uncultured Syntrophobacteraceae bacterium | reverse complement strand
CTCATGCCAAACGATAGCATGAGTGGGATCTACTGGCAACAGTCTTCTCTGGTGCCGAGGTATCGAGGGATTGGAACCATTATCCGTTTTACCGGGCGCGCGAGAATCGATGATCGCCTCCCCCGAAAAACGGAAGGAATCATCGCGAGGAAACTTGGGCGACGGATATAAAACGTTTGTGGTTCAACAGGACAGCTTGCGTGGTCGAATGAACCGGTCGCCGACTTTAGGCCAGGCGGGATTTATCCGGCTTACCGACGATTCGGGGATGGTCGATCGCCGTTGCGTCCCACCCGGCTCCTTCCGATCAGAAATCTTCCCAATCGTACTTATCCAGTGGAATCAACTGTTCAGGACCAAGCTCCCGGTTCTTCTCCTTGTGCGTCGCAACTTCCCCGCTTCGCGCATTCCGGCCGACATTTCCGAGTCGAGCGAAGGCTTCTGGAGAACGAGCGCCCGCGGAGGCCGCGGCTTCGGCTCGAGAGCCTCCCCTTTCGGCCTTCACATCTCCCCGCCTTACGGCGTACCTTTCCTTCCCGCCGACCATATCCACCAGTTCGGCCACGAAAACGTTCATGCTCTCCGCCTGGGCTCTCATCTCCTCGGCCGCCGACGCCGATTCCTCCGCATTAGCGGCATTATGCTGAGTCACCGTATCCATTTCGCTCACGGCTTTATTGATCTGGACGATTCCCTGCGCCTGCTCCTCGGAAGCCCTGGCTATCACTCCCACGAGTTCGCCGGACTTGCCGACGATGGACGCCACTTCACGGAATCTGCCGTTGGTGTGTTCAACCAACGAAACCCCGTCATGGATACTCTTAACGGTGCCCTGGATGAGGGAAGCCGTGTTCCTGGCCGCCTCGGCCGCTCTCATCGCCAGGTTCCGGACTTCATCGGCCACGACGGCGAAACCCGCCCCGGCCTCTCCGGCCCTTGCGGCTTCAACGGCTGCGTTGAGAGCCAGCAGATTGGTCTGGAAGGCGATCTCATCGATAGTCTTCACAATCTTCTGGGTGTCTTCACTGGCCCTGGAAATGTCGTTCATCGAGGCCATCAGATTCGCCATGGATTCGTTCGCCTGCCGGACTATCCGGTCGGCCTCCCCCATGAGTTCGTTGGCCTGTCCGGCATTGCGCGCATTTTGTTCGGTCATCGAGGCCGTCTCGTTCAGAGACGACGAACTCTGTTCGATGGCTGCCGCCTGCTCGGACGCCCCTTCGGCAAGGGACCGGCTCGCCCTGGAAACCTGCCCGGACGCCGTAGCGACCTTGCCGGTACCCTCGCTCAACCCGGTGATGACCCGCCTGAGCGACCCGACTATGGACCGCGAGATAAGAATACCGCCGATCACAAGGGCCAGCACCATTGCCGCGTAGGCCGCCAGACTCCGCCATATGATCTTCCGGTTCCGAACTGCTGAAGACTCCTCAGCACGAACGAGAATACTCTCTCCGACATGCCGGATCATTTCGCTGATCGAGTTGAGTTCAGCCTGTAACTCGCCCTTGCGGGTCCATGCCTCCGAAAGATCCTGCACCGTCCGGGACAGGTCATTGAAGCTTGCCCCCATCACTTGAACGTACTCAGGGTATGCATTGCCGTGCTTATCGCCCAGCGATTTGATGAGAACGGCGCAATTGCGGTTTTGCCTCTCAAACTCGGCCAGGGCCTGCTTACTCTCCGTTCGAAACTTCTCAATATCGTCCCTGGCCCACAGTTGATTCTTCAGAACGGTAAAGACATGGTTTCCGGCAATCAGGGCGCTCTTGGCGGTGCTCCGAAGCGAGACCAGCCGGTTGTCGACATTCTTTCCCGTTATCTGGCTGTCGCCTTCGTATTCGTTGATCAGGTCCACCAATGCGTTGGTTTTGGCGATGAACCCATCGACCGTTGAGGCGATCCCGGCGTCATATTCATCGACTTTTCGGATCACCGCGGCCAGGTTCATGACCGATGCATCGTATTTTGCTACCAACTCGGTCAACTCGGTGATTCGGGTGGTATCGAGAGTGGAAGAAGTCTTCAGGGCTCCGGCCCTCTCCCTGGCTTGCGCGGTAAGAGTTTTAAGCCTGTTCAGGCACTCCTCGCTGTGATCCTTCAGGAAGTTTTTCTCCTCGATGACCGCCAGCAGAAGATGTTGATTGACATCGTTGAGCGCGCCGATTTCCTCGTTGTACCTGAGAATACTCCGCGCCCCGAGGTAAGATGAGATGAAAAGGAGGGAAACCAGGATCACGGCAGTACCGACCATGAGGACCAATTTTCCGGAAAGCTTCCGGACATGAAGCAAACGTAGTTCCACTATTATCGCCCTCCGATGCTGCAAACCCGTTGATGTATGATATGGAACAGGCGGACCGGGACCCGATCCGCCTGCATCGGGTGGGGTGTAACTATTGAATCAGCTTGTTCAATTCCTCAACGCTAATATTTTCGTCGTACACGCCTGCTCCAACCTGGTATTTCGTGCCCGGAACCTGGAGTACATAAGTGATCTTGCGGGAACCCTTTTCCTCCCCCACCTTGGGCCACCAGTATTCCACCCATCCGCCTTTGGCCTGCTTCGAGGCCTCACAGAACTGGAGGAAGAATAGATTGTCCTTCTTGTCCCTGAGTCCGGAGAGGTCCGGGCCCACGATCTTCCGGTTGATCGGATGAGCGGCATTGGTCATGGGTTCGCACTGACAGCACAGCACCCAGACGTACGTATCTTTCCACATAAAACGATTATCGTCCTTACTGTTCATATATTCGAGCGCAGCCTTTTCCGCTTCCGGGCCTTTGGCGACCTCCGCCTCGAGGTATTCGGCCGCAGCCCGGCACTGCTTTATGCATTCCTGTGGTGTCGAAACTTCCTGGGCGCTGACGGGTGAAATCATGGTCAGAAACGTGAAGACGATCGCCGACGTGAACATACATTTCATAATTCTTCTCCTTATCGAAACTTGAAATCAGGTAAGGCAATCCACAACAAATAACCTACCGGGGAATTTAAATCCGGGAGCCGGAATGGACCGGAAATCCGGTAGGTTAATTCTTTGGAGACGCCAAAAAGTTCGGTCTCCAGGGACTTATCGAATAACTCGAGCAACCGCCCGCAGACCGTTTTGCCTCGCTCGCAAAACGAATTGGACAACATCCCCCATAAGGCCACGCGAACGGGAAGCTATTCCAGAAAAAGCGCACGAAAGCCCACACGACATGTTATGATTGCAGATCAGGCCATTGATGTTGAATATTGTGGATAACTTTTGCAGAATCCTACATAGCGTTGAGCTTGTCAACGCTGCAAATCGGCTGAAATCACCAAGAATGGAAGGCCGACGGACATGGCGCAATCAGTATATAACAATTTATCTATATATCATGGAATTTCTCGATATTTCTTTCAATTTCGCTCAAGATGCGGTCTACCGTCATGCGGCAACGAGCAGGAATTTCGTTTTGCCGGATTTTGCCTATCACTCAGCCATTTATACAATGAACCGGGATTCCACGAAATAACGCCGAAGATATCAACCACGAAAATCACGGAAGGACACGAAGAAGGAACGACTCTTCCGCCGCTCACATGGGAGAGCCCGGCAACACGGGGAGAAAGGCTTCCCTTTGCGTGAGTTTTCATGTTTTCCGTTGTCGGAATCAGGGGCTCAAGGGGCAGGTGAAATTTCGGGAGAATCCCGTTTGAATTTCCATGAGCGGATACTTAAATTGTGAGGGGTTCCTTATCCGAAGTGGATGCGCTAGAATGAATTAATAATTATTTTCTTTCTGTTTCCTGTTTTGCATTTCGCAGTCTCATCTCATTTGGAGGTGAGTTCATATCCGATATCGGGAGCAGGCGCTTTTTCCGAGCTTAAGCATACAACAGGGAGAGTGCGATATGTGGGAATATACGGATAAAGTAAAAGATCATTTCATCAATCCTCGCAATGTGGGTGAGGTGGAAGAGCCGGACGGCTTTGCCGAGGTGGGGTCCATTGCGTGCGGGGATGCCCTCAGGCTCACTTTCAAGCTGGATGAAAACCGGAAGATCAAGGAAGCGAAGTTCAAGACGTTTGGTTGCGCCAGCGCCATCGCAACGGCTTCGGCCCTGACGGAAATGATCAAGGGAATGACCGTGGAAGAAGCCGCGAAGGTCACGAACAGGGATATCGCCGAATACCTCGGGGGGCTGCCCGAGGAGAAGATCCACTGCTCGGTGATGGGACGCGAGGCGTTGGAGAAGGCCATCGCGCATTACCAGGGCGCGCCGGAGAAGGAAACGGACGAACAGATCGTCTGCGAGTGCTTCGGGGTGACGGACAAGGAAATCGAGCGGACGGTCCGCGAGAACAACCTGAGCACGATCGAGGATGTCACCAACTATACGAAAGCGGGAGGCGGATGCGGGGGGTGCCACGCCGCGATCCAGGAGATCATCGACCGAATCCGGTCCGGTGGGGCCGAGGAACGGCCGGCGGCCCGGCCCAAACTCTCCAACATCCAGAAGATCAGGATGATCGAGGAGACCATTGAGCGCGAGATCAGACCCGCCCTCAAGCACGACAACGGCGACATAGAACTGGTGGACGTCGTGGGGAACCGGGTCCTGGTGGCAACACGGGGCGCGTGCTCGACCTGCCAGGCGTCGCAGCAGACGCTCAAGAATTTCGTCGAAACCAAGCTTCGCGAACTCGTATGGCCCGAACTGGTGGTGGAGGAGGTGTCTCCATGAGGACCATCTACCTGGACAACAACGCAACAACGAGGGTGGCTCCGGAAGTGGTGGAGGCAATGCTCCCGTACTACACCGATCTTTACGGGAACCCCTCCAGCATGCACTCGTTCGGGGGCCAGGTCGCACGCAATATCCGCGAGGCGCGCGAGAAGATGGCGTCGCTCATCGGCGCGTCGCCCGAAGAGATTATTATCACGAGCTGCGGGACCGAGAGCGACAATACCGCCGTTCGCTCGGCCCTGGCCACTTACCCCGACCGGCGCCACATAGTGACCAGCAGAGTGGAGCACCCGGCTATCCGTTCCCTGTGCGCCCGTCTCGCACGTGAGGGTTACCGGGTGACGGAAGTTCCGGTGGACGCCGACGGCCGCCTGGACATGGATGTGTACGAAAAGAGCCTGACGCCGGATACGGCCGTTGTGAGCCTCATGTGGGCCAACAACGAGACCGGCGTGATCTTCCCGGTGGAAAAGGCCGCCGAAACGGCGCGTTCGAGGGGCATTTTGTTCCACACGGACGCAGTGCAGGCGGTCGGAAAGATCCCCATAAACATGAAGAACAGCCCGATCAACATGCTTTCCATATCGGGCCACAAACTCCATGCTCCGAAGGGAATAGGCTACCTGTACGTGCGCAAGGGGACGAAGTTCTCGCCGTTCCTCATCGGCGGACACCAGGAAAGGGAGCGCCGGGGCGGCACGGAGAATACGCCGGGCATCGTGGGACTCGGCAAGGCGTGTGAACTGGCGGCATTGAACATGGAGAAGGAGAACAACGAGGTGCTGCAACTGCGCGACAGGCTGGAAAACGAACTGCTCGCGCGCATACCCAACAGCAAGGTAAACGGAGACCGCGAAAACCGGCTCCCCAACACCTCGAACATAAGCTTCGAATTCGTTGAGGGGGAGGCGATCCTGCTCATGCTCAACGAACTCGGGATCTGTGCGTCTTCAGGGTCTGCCTGCACTTCGGGGTCCCTCCAGCCTTCGCACGTACTGCGCGCCATGGGGGTCCCTTTCACCATGGCCCACGGCTCCATCCGTTTCAGCCTGAGTATCTACAATACGGACGAAGAGATCGATACGGTGATCGAAAACCTGCCACCGATCATCGAGCGGCTGCGGACCCTCTCGCCTTACTGGAAGGTGGGCGAGCAGTTGTGCGCCACCAATTACTGATCGGCCCGGCCCGCCGGAGAACCAGGCACGGGATGAGAAGAGGAAGAGGGTGATGAAAGGGGTGGTTGCATATGGACAAGCTGAATAGACCGGAACAGTGCAAGAGTGAAATTGAAAATGCGCAGAAGTTCAGGGCGCGGGTGCCGGAAATCGTCGCGGAGCTTCTCCGGTCCTGCAACGGAGGGCAGTGCTTCGACCATGTCTGTCCGGAACCGCTCCCTTCTCCGGACGCGGTCATAGATATCATCCAGAGGGCCACCCGCATTCTCTATCCCGGCTATTTTCTGAGGGTGCGGGTGGATGCGGTGAACCTGGGGTACTACCTGGGTCAGGAAGCCACGGCCTTTTTCGAAGCTCTTTCCGAGCAGATAGGCCTGGCTATCCGCCACGATTGCCTGCGCCACAACATGGCCTGCACCAACTGCGAGGAACGGGGCCAGGAACACGCAGTACGGTTCATGCAAGGGCTTCCGCGCCTGAGGGCGGTCCTGGCGACGGATGTGCGCGCGGCGTACGACGGGGACCCGGCTGCGAAGAGCTACGATGAGATCATTTTCAGCTATCCGGGTCTCTACGCGATTACGGTGTACCGGATAGCGCACCGGCTTTTCGAGCAGGGGGTGCCGCTGCTTCCGCGCATCATGACCGAGCACGCGCACAGCAAGACGGGCATAGACATTCATCCCGGGGCTCATATCGACGAGAGTTTCTTCATCGATCACGGGACCGGGGTGGTGATCGGAGAGACGACCGAAATCGGGAAGCGCGTGAGGCTCTACCAGGGCGTAACTTTGGGCGCCCTGTCGCTTCCCAGGGACGCCGTGGACCAACTCCGGTCCGAGAAGCGGCACCCCACCATAGAAGACGATGTGATCATCTATTCGGGCGCCACCATCCTGGGCGGCGAAACGGTGATCGGGGCGCGTTCGGTCATTGGCGGAAACGTGTGGATAACAGATTCGGTTCCGCCCGACACGAGGGTGTTCATGAAGAAGCCGGAACTGGTCTACAAGGGGCCGCCGGGGTGAGGGTGAGTCGGTCAGGGAGGGTGGACGGGGTGATTGGCGGTTTTCGGGTTGCGGGTTGCGTGTTTCGAGTTGCGTGTTTGGGGCTGCGGGTTGTGAGTTGCGGGGTTACGGGGATACGGGTTTAGGGACAGCACCAGTAAACGAACCGTAACATGGCCTTTTGTGGGCGTTCGTTCACCTTTTGGGCATTCTTATGGATATGCGGGCATCTCGGGAATGCGCCGTAGCCTGCCCTGCCCTTTCGGGTTGCGGGTTGTGTGTGACTTGCGGGTTTGGAACCAATACCGTCGTGAGTGAAGCGTAGCCCGGCCCCCGTGGGCGTTTGCGGCGCATGAATGAATGGTGGCCTCGCCCATTGCGGCCGTTCTCCGCGGCAACGGGGAATCCGTCCATATCTATGGAGTCCGGCCTCTTTCAACGTTCGCGGGGGCAACAATTCATTACCACCGTTCGCGGGGGCGCCGTTAAGTCGAACGTATTGCCTGAAGGGGTTACATAAGAGTAGGAGTCTCATCCTACTCTTATGTAACCCCTTCGGAGCACGGAACCGGATCATCAACCATCAACCGGATACAACAGGCAACGCTTCACGAGGAGGTGCGGATGAGCGGCATCTATTCCAATGTAATCGGGACTGTAGGGAGTACTCCCCTGGTTCGCCTGAATCGCATAGCGAAAGGGCTCCCCGGGATTATCATGGCTAAGCTGGAATTCAGAAACCCGCTGGGAAGCGTCAAGGACCGCATCGGCATGTCGATGATCGAAGATGCCGAAAGGCGTGGGCTCATTCGTGAGAATACGCTCATCGTGGAGCCCACCAGCGGCAATACCGGGATCGCCCTGGGGTTCGTGTGCGCGGAAAGGAGTTATCGCCTCCTCCTTACAATGCCCGAGACCATGAGCATCGAGCGTCGAAAGCTGCTTAAGCACCTGGGAGCGGAAATCGTTCTCACGCCGGGGGCGGAGGGAATGCCGGGGGCCATCCGAAGGGCGCGGGAAATCCTGGCGGAAACGCCCGGCGCTTTCATGCCCGACCAGTTCGGGAACCCCGCAAACCCGGAGGTGCACCGCAGAACCACTGCCCAGGAAATCTGGAACGACACGAGGGGCGGCGCGGACATCCTGGTATCGGGCGTCGGGACCGGGGGCACCATCACCGGAGTTGGGGAAGTCATCAAGAGCCGGAAGCCGAGCTTCAAAACCGTCGCCGTCGAACCGGCGGCATCTCCGGTGCTCTCCGGCGGAAAGCCGGGTCCGCACAAGATTCAGGGCATCGGCGCGGGCTTCGTCCCCGATGTCCTGAATACGAAGATTATCGACGAGGTCATCACCGTCACCAACGAGCAGGCGTTCGAAACGGCAAAGGACATAGCCAAAATGGAGGGAATACTCTGCGGGATTTCCTCGGGCGCGGCGGTCTGGGCAGCGCTCGAAGTGGCCCGGCGCCCGGAAAACAGGGACAAGCAGATCGTGGTCATCATCCCCAGCACCGGAGAACGCTACCTCAGCACTCCGCTGTTTGAGGAGTGAGAATTCTTGCCCGATCCATGCGGCCAATGCTTGGCTCGTGTCCAATGCAGCTTCGGATTACCGCATTACCGTTGCTGGATCTTTGGAGCCTTCCATTATTTCCAAAGCTGCTTTTATCTTGGATACCATTTCTTCATCTTCTTGGGGAACTTTGAGCGCTGCAATCTGCATGAAGATCAGCGCTTCCTCCTTCCCCAATGTGGCAGCAGCTGCGGCGAGGTTGTATACATCTTTATAACCGGTTCGGGAATCAAACGGGTCCACTACCTTCCCAATGGCATCGTAGGTTTCTTTCGGCATGTTAAGCTTAGCATACGCAAGGTACAGAGACCTATAAATCGTTTTAATCGGGATAGTCCGACATTTGGCCAGAGCTGTCTCCAAGTATTGAACTGCTTCCTCATTTCTTCCAATACTCAGGAGGCATTCCCCTTTCATTGCATACCCAGTATCATTATCCGGGTATCCCTTAATAATGCGTTCTGTATAACGGATGGCGTCTTCCGACATATTCTTAAGGCGCAGAATATTGACAATGAATGTATTTGCCATGCCATTATCTATATCGAGAGCAGATATTGAGATGCATTCCTGCAAAATGCCTGAAGCGGTGTCCGAATCAAGCTTCTTATAATCAGTTTCCATAAAGCGAAATGGATTTGTGTGTTTCAAAGAATATCTATGAGCAACCTCTCCAAAATGATCGGCATTTACATATAAAACTTCCTTATCGTCGAAGAAAACTAATGTGAAGTTCTTAAATTTTCTAATGATATTCTCAAATTGAGTATACTCAATTGGTACCGAAATATAGGATGGATCATATTTCTCGATAACTCGCCGTAAGGTATCCACATTGTAAAATGCATTGTCAGTGCGAGCAAAGTCCAGGTCTTGAAAGAGAGACATCTGAAGGTCCATATTTATTCTGTATCCCTCATTGAGTCCCCATGCCAGATATCCTCCCGTATTTGGATGGTTCAACACTCTACCACCAGTATTTACATGATTCAAAAATTTAACTATGCCAACGGGTAGATTCGTCCGGGAAATCGGATAATCAGGTTGATGCCGAAGATACCCCGTAAAAAGAAGCAAGGGGGATGCAAGCAAAAGCAAAGCGGCCATGATCAAACCAGACATCCTATGAAGAGATATTCTAACCGGATTTATCTCTGATGCAAAGCGGTGAACAACTGGTATTGCCAACAGCAGGAAGTCGAAGATGAATCTTTTACCCTTCATAAGAAGCACGACACCACCCAGAAAAATGAGGCAGTGACTCAGACGCAACTTTCGCGTCAAAGCAGTAGTGAAAAAGGCAATTATCGTAAAAACAAAAAATAAATTTACCAAAGATTTCAAAATATTTTCAAAAGGGTACAATTTTACTGCAAATAATGCACTGGGGTTAATAGGAAACATTTCGGATATGTACAAGGAAAACAGACCATACGAGAACGGAAGCTCTAAGAGAGAGATAAAATGTGGCGTCATGAAGATAGAATACAAAGTAATAGCTAGAAAATTGCGCAAACGCAAGTTCAGTTCAGACTGTTCGATCCTCTTCAATTTTGAATAATATAATATCTCCAGGAGGTAAGATAAGGTTATGAGCACTAGTACAGGGTATTCAACACCATGGGTGTTACACCATAAGATTCCAAATAGCGGCAGTAAAGGGGCAAGCTCCTTTTTCTTTTCTATGATGTAAAGGAAAGTAGGGATAAACAACCAGGAAAACAGGTGGGGTCTTACATTAAGCTCCCCACACACAATAGTAAATGAGTAGAGAACAAAAAAAGTGTAGGACCAAATATTAATAGAACCGGAATCCTTTATTGAGTCTTCAAAGAATATTTTCCAAATGATAAATATGGTAAAAACAGCGATCACACACCGGAATATTACGATTCCGTAGTACTTACCAACTGAAAAAACCGCGTACACAAAAACCTGAAACAGCCAGTAATAATTACTGAACTGTCTGGATGGGTCCATATAGGAAAAAAAAGATGAATCGGGTATACTGTGGTTCTGCCAAAAATACCTCCCGCCGTTGAGATGGTACCACAAATCGGTATCGTAACCAACGACCGGCCATCTTAGCATGGCCCAAGCGAGACTAATAAAAAATACCAGAATCATGTAGGAGACAATACGTTCTCTATCAAACACTTTGACCAATAAATTATTATCCTGACAAGACATTTTTGTAAAAATCCCTCTTCCGCACAAGCGTGATGCTCTCTAACTTGCTTGATTCTTTCGGAGGTCTGCAATAATCCCCATAATGGATGCCCTCTTCGGATTTCCCGGATAGAGTGCGAGAGTCGTTTCAAAGGCAGCAAGGGCCGCCTCGTTCTTCTGAGCTTTGGCCAGAAACAATCCCAGCCCTATCCAGGCCCTTGCATATTGCGAGTCCAAATGAACTGCTCGCTGGGCACATGCAATGGCATCGTTCAGCTGTCCCCTGTTAAAATGATACCATCCTTTCAACAGATGTGCTCCGGCATCTCCTGGCTGCAGTTTCAGTGCATAATCAAGGAATGCCTCGCCAACGCTTTTCAGCCTTCCTCTAAAATCGTGTTCACAGACGTAATAGGCAATGAGCATAGAAATATTGAAACGAGAGAAAAGATTCGATGCATATCTATCTTTGAATGACCATTTATCAACTTGTTTTCGGTTGAGATCTATCTGTCTATTCAGTACATCCCGTATGATGCCTGTCGATGGATTCCGGTTGTCTTCAATCATGGACTCCTCGATCAGGCGCGCAGCCTCGCCAGTCTCCCCAATTTCCAAATACTTTCGCGCAATCCAAGCCTTTGAATGTAGAATACCCGGGTCGGGGTATTCATCATTATCAAGATCAATGCTCCTACTACTTGTGGCTTCCAAGATTCGGGCCTGCATCCATTCCACCAGCATGAGATGAAAGGCCCTGTAAGGATAACCCAAAGAGATTTCTTGGGCCCGAACAGTCCACAGGTATGCATTCTCCAATTGATCCAATTCGTAATAGCACACTGCAATACACAGGCACAAATTGGGCAATGAAGCCCCATTAAAGTTGCGGGAATATCTATCAAAAAGCTCCTCTCCTCTTCTAACTCCCTCATGAAATCGCTCCATTCCTATAAGAGAGGAAACAATAGTGTTTGCAGCTACAATATTGTGCTCATATCCACGCCTACCTAAAGCTATGCCTTTTTCCGCCTCTTGTATAGCTTCGTCAAACCGTCCCATCCTGTAGAGCATACCTGCAAGGTTAACATGCGTCCTAGCTTTCATTGGGGATTTCGCTACGGAATCCAGATGAATCGAGAGCGGACTTTCCCAAGCGATGTTTCGGATGAAAGTCGTAATGGACAACACCGATACTATGAGTGCTGCACAACACCAGCATAGTGTAACAAAGTCTTTCGGAAGACCTTTCCCTATATAAGCACGCTGAAAAAGTTCAATTAAAACAATCACAAAGAAAATAAAGAACCCAATAGAGGGGAGATAAAGCCGATGCTCAAATGCTAATTCCAGGCCGATCACCGTCGACTCAACGGCCAAGTTTACAAAGAACCAAAGACCAGCATAAGTTAAAAGCGGATATCGACCCCGGTATCGAATAACGAGGTACATCATTCCAATTAGCACTAATAAAGACGGGCCAGTCGAAACTGGGTTCCACAGAGATCTTGAGATGTCAAAATCGTGTTCAATCGTCATTCTAGAGGGAGCCGGCCAAAGCAGAAGACTTATGTACCATACAACCACGCGAGCCTCTGTCAACAGACGTTCGCCCATGGTAAAATGGCGATTAGCATATCCGGGAGCACAGAACCTGTAGACACTCAATGCAGCTATTAACAAGAAAGCCAATATGATAAACACAATTGCCAATCGCAAATGCCATCGGCTTTCTTTTAGTCTGTTCCATAGGGTAGTAGCTAGTTCAGGACGAAAAAACCACAATTCGGTCATTAGAATCATAAAAGGGAGCGTAACTGCATTTTCCTTGCAGAGAAAAGCACATACTATACACAGTAGACTGAGAAGGTAGAGCCCTATTATGCCCGCAGAGAGAGAAGAACCCCTTGATATATGATCTCTTCTGGCCTTTATATAGAATGATATGCTGAGTACGTAAAATAGACCAAGAAGTGATGCCATCCGTTGAACGAGGTAGGTTACCGCATTAGTTTGGACGGGATGCAATGCCCACACGCCGGCAATCCACACTGCACAAAATGCCGGATATATCAGGTTTGAGAGACTCTTTCCTTCTCTTGAAACTCCCAACAATTGTATAACCATGAAAACAGTGGCAAGCATCGCCATACAATGAATAGCAATATTAGTAATATGGTGCCACATTAGATTTCCTTCACCTACTGAATTGTTTAAGGCGAAGGTGGCCATTGGAATCCAACGACTCCAACCAAAGATTGTATCCGATATGCCGGTCAATTGACTAACACTAAAGTCATTTATGAAGAGTCGAGGCTGCTGAATGAAGGTATGGTAATCATCCAGAACAGGAAGAGCATGAATTATGTTGCTGTATGATGCCCCAATCATCAAAAGCAGCACAACTAAAGCACAACAGTTTTTAGTCTTTTCTCTTCCCATACATTTAGCCTTTTATTTGAAAGAGAACGTTGTTTTAATGAAATATTGCGAAGGATCGGTTTCTCTTATAGAACAAGTTGTGACGCAAGCAATTCAGATGTTAGCAAACATAAACCAGACAAAAGGAAAAGGGGGCATCGCGCTATCCATGCCCCCATCCATGATGGTAAGGTAAAAAGGTAAATATGATAGTAAAACTACTCGTTGTCGAGTCCCAGTTCTTTAGCCAACGTACCCGTTACTTGCCATCTGGTAATCTTACCACCACTATTAATGGGTATAAAGGTCATTGTAGAGACACCCTGATCAATCAAAGCATTAAACTTACTTTCGACATTTTTCAGAGAGATCGTAATTGCACCAGCATTACCACTACCGACGAAAGCAGGCGTGAAATAAGTTGTATCAGCATCCTTTATGAAATCGGCAATGTTAGCACTGGGAAGCGAACTCCTCAAGCTGAAGTAACTACTAATATTCGTTTGGATTGAATGGACACCGGGCAAGACGAGAGCCGATACTCGCGACTTCTGGATGTACTTCTGATAAAAGGGCACGGCGACGGCTGCCAGAATCCCGATAATCGCGACGACGATCATCAATTCCACCAAGGTAAAGCCTTTGTTCTCACGCATCCTTTTCAACATTTTCTCTCTCCTTTGTCCGTGGTAAATAGTGCAGCCATAAGTAACCCAAGAATATCCTCTTCTCCCATTTCATGAAATTTCTATAGCCGACCCTCCCTTCTCTAAACAGATCATTTTTGTTGTGGACGAATCACGAGCATTGCCTCATACATACCACATGATGCAAATATCGAACCGGCCCCCTCCGAAAAGGTAATCTAATTTCCTCACATTGCGCACCCCAGGTAAGCCTCTTCTAAAGACTTTATGAAAACGTATCCAGAAATGAAAGCGATTAATAGAAACGGGTGCAGATCTTTTGAAACGACGGTCCAGACGGTAAGCCCGGAAATGCTAACTCACGCAAACCAAGGGGTTTTGTTCGCTCAGGGGCGTTGTTCTCAACGATCCGCACCCAACAGAAACACTGCTCACCCTAATTGCGCTAAGAGACTCTGGGTATTATTCGTTATCGAGCCCCAACTCCTTCGCTAACGAACCTCCGATTTCCCATTTTGAAATCCTTCCAAAGTTCATCTCTGGTCTAAATGACATTGACGAAACACCTTGATCAATTAAGGCTTTGAACTTATCTTCAGTATCTTTCAACTGAATTTTCAATACACCACCGGTTGTTAACGTTGGAGTAAAATATGTAGTGTCAGCATCCCTGATAAAATCTGACACCTCTTGTCCACTAGAATTACCGTCGGGGAGAATACTTCTTACGCTACAATATGTGGCAATATTCGTCATTATAGAATGAACACCAGGCATTACAAGGACCGACACTCGTGACTTCTGTACGTACTTCTGAAACAATGGTATAGCGACGGCTGTCAAAATACCAACTATGGCAACGACTATCATTAATTCTACCAGAGTAAATCCTTTTTTCTCTTGCATTCTAGTCAGCACTTAGCGATCTCCTTTTATTGTGAAGAATAAGAGAATCTCTCTGACTTATTGCTTTGTATCGCATCAATTCAAATGTATAGACTTCACATTTAATCTGAGCTCATGGTTATGCAACATCCTATTAAACCATTACCTTTGCCACTACCAAAGGTTTATGCAATCCAGATACCACCATTCAACCGATCAGATAGTTTTCGATGAAAAAGTCCAGGAATGACTCTACAGCCGGAAAATATCTCCAGAAATTGAGAATCGCTACTGTCTTTTCTCTTTGATTTAAGGAGAAAGCTGAGTACAGCTACCCGATTTGCAGCAATATTTCAACTCCCTCAATTGGTTGCCCATTTCTTGGATCTTGGAAGTTCATTCAGAACCAGTCTTATGTGCAGCAGGGCAAGAGCCATGTTGCGAACAAAGGCCAGCAAAAGCCTCAAAACTCGATTATCGCGCAGTAAAATTCGTTCCCCCCTGGGGCTGCCCATCCCATTGCCTCTGGGAGCGGACGTGAAGCGACAAGTGAGGGGGGTACGAACTTGTGGTACGATGATCTAGTTAGGGTCCATTAGACCGGGGTAAGCGGGTTTCCACCCAGACCAGCTTCCGAAGGCAGAAGTGGTTATCATCCGTATGCAAAGCACCAAAATAGGGATGACAAAATTTGTCATTCAGCATCCCCCTAATTGTCATTGGACACGCCTTGCCGTCGTATCCACCCCACATCCCTCGTAGCGCTGAATATAGAGATATATGAATTCCTTGGAAATCCATACATTTGCATCCTGTAGATCTGTAATTACCTGCACTGCAAATCCGCATGGATCATCAGGAAATAGTACCGCGGGCGCTTCAATAGATCGCTTGTCCGCCGGGATGCTCACGAATTTTCCGAGCAAGCTGAGATCCACCTGTTTTGGATATTGGGTGCGTATATACCTGCTTATCACAATGTGCCATGCGCCTTCTGCAACATTCCCGGTTTTCATTATTTCGCGGCCATAAAAATAGTGTGTACGCCAAGAAAGCGGTTCGACGCTCAAAGAGTATCGCAGGGCCGAAAGACTGTCGCGCCATGGTCTCTGCACCTTCCAACTCTGCCCAGTGTACACCAAAACCAATAGAATTATTGCTGCGAGATAAGCTAATCTGTTGGAAACAAGCCTGAAAACCAGTGCGGCCAGCATGACGCTACTCGCAACTGATGAAGTATAGAGAAGGCGCTCCGCCAGGTCGGTCGTCACGGTAATCAATAGGTTGGATTGCAGAAGAATAGGCCCGAAGAGAATGCAGACCCCTACAACCCAATCAACCTTGTGGTTCTTCAGTGCCCATAACAGACCAAGGCCGGCAGTCAGCAGATACATAAAGCCCGGAATAGCGAAGGGCAACAAGGTCGTGGTTTCGAGATCGACTGCACCATAACCGTGATTTGCCGCCAAGCCGACGGGGACAAAGCACATGGTCGCCGCTTTGCCAACGATATGGAGACCAAGTAATATTCTCGTCGTACCATGAGCATCAAACCCGATATTATTATGCCACGATGTGAGGAGCGGATCACGTTTTAAAGAAACTTGAAACATACAGATTGCTACTACGACCAGAAGAGCGGGAAGAATTCTGTAAGCCCGGTCATTTCCGGGACGAGAAGGAATTGCCAGGGATGCTGTAATGCATGCTGCTCCATAGACCACCGCGGATTCTTTCACCAAGCATGCCGTTACAAGGAGCATGGCAGTCAGGCAGCCGTCACGTACTTTGAAAGCGGACTCTCGAAGAACAACATTTATGGCAGCCATCCCCAGAATGGCGGATAAAACATCCGCTTGCGAGACAATACTGCCAATGGTCTCTGCATGAACTGGGTGGACAGCGAAAAGGCATGTCGCCGACCAGAGAACTTTCTCATTCCGAACCAGCTTACGGCCGGCCATGATCATAGCACCCGTAGCGGTCATATGAAGAAGCATGCTTAAGAGCCTAAAGGGCAGAGGATTGTTTGGAGCAACCCCCCAGATAAGCTTCCATACCATCGGCATTAGGGGGCGCCAGACAGTTGGATGATGATCCAACTGCCGGCCCAGAAAATCTCGTCGGAAGGCATCCGAATAGGGAACTTCCGTGGTGATAAAGGGATTTCCTCTAATCATACCTCGATCATCGAGCACCAATCCGCCATCTAAGGTGAAAAGCCCGATCATCGCAGCCAGGATGAGCGGCACCACCCAGATTAGCGCCCCGGTAAATCCGAATACATTCTCGGCCGGGCTGCCTGTCCCTGAAATTGAGATCACGGATAATCCTCCATTTTCTTATCATCCATCCATCAGAATTACGTAAATAGCAAGAGTGATGCCTATTATATTGAATCTCGGGCTTGTGCCGATGATATGTATCCGATGGAGCAGATAGCTCGCAAGTACACCCACTCTCCTTAAAAGGAGTGGCATTTTCCATCCCGCGTTATTATAATGTATTACTTGAGGCACGAGCGATATCCACCTATCTCAAAAAGGAGGGCACCGTATGCTGTTCATGGCTATTTTCAATTATTCCCCGGAGGACCGGGACCTTGTAATCGAAAGACGCGTGAAGACGGTGGGGAAGGATGTAGGTGTTGAGATAAAGGGAGAGTGGTTCGACGTTTCCGGCCATCGGGTGTTTCGGCTCTTCGAGGCCGACGACGAGACCCGCCTCGCCTCCTCCATTTACAGTTGGACGGATTTGGGCGTTGCAGAGATCGTTCCCGTGATGGAAACGGAGAAGGCGTTGAAACTTCTCAAGAAGGCTACCAAGAAGGGACAGGAGAAGGAGTAGGCCGTTTTGAAGATTGGTCCGCGGCCGGTCCTCCCGTCCATCCGACGCCTTCGAAGGTCGTGAGACGCCTTCGAGACTCGTGAGACGCTTTAGAAACCCGTGACGTCGGTTCAGGCAACTCCAAGGAAGCAGTCTACCGGAACGGCAGTTTCTTCCGGACAGCGGGTATGCGAGTCGGCGGCGGATTGTTTGCGGTGAGTCGGCTTGCGCCGCCGAAAGCGAGATGAGCTTTTCAAAACCGCGCCACCTGGAACCTCGCACATCCAGCGCCGAACGCCGACCATCGATCAGGGAAGTCTTCGAGGCCGCTCCCCCCGTCTTGCGGTTGCGGCCTCATTTCAACTCACTTTCCTCACAGTTTGTCCCTTCAAGCGATTCCTTCTCCGCATGTTATGAAAAATACTTTCCATTGTGCATAGGGCTTGTCTTCAGAGATCTGTCATCGTCGCCGGATGAAGCCGCTCCAGAAGTTCACTACTGGACGCTTTCTCTGCAAACGCCCGGCTATGAATGCAGAATTGGAATGTCGAGTCGGCCCGTGATTGTCGGATCAACAGGTGATTGCGATGAGAATTGTTGATTTGTCTTGATTTGCATCCTGTGCCCTTAGAAGCGTCCGGTAGCGAACCCTAGGAAAGAGTCCGGACGCCATGCGTTCATGGTTGAACAGTCGCAAGGTCTATTCTCTACATGCACAAGAGATTGTGACAATGATTTCTTTTGCCCGCTTTATGCCGTTCTTTACTATCACGGAAATACACTAAGAGTTCTTTATTTGAAGAGAGTTAGCGACTTACGTCCCGCATGCCGCGTCAAAACACGCTTGACATATGTCCAGACTATTCATTACCATGTGACGAGTGCGTGAACGAATTGCTGATTGACCCTTTATCGAAGGAGGTTAGGAAGTTGAAAAAGAGAAGTGGAGTTTTGTACCTGGTGATGGCCATTGCATTCGTGTTTGCCGGAGCAATGGCGGTTATCGCCGCGGAGGGGACCACGGAGGTCGCTGATAAGTTCACCATCAAATCCGCCCTCTGGCCGAATCCGACCAAGACGATGGTCGAGTTCACCCACAAGAAGCACGCAGAGGAATACAAGATCGCCTGCACCGACTGTCATCACGTGTACAAGGACGGGAAGAACGTTTGGAACCCGGGCGACCCTGTCCAGAAGTGCGGCGAATGCCACAACGAACCCACCATCCAGGGAGAGAAGAAGCTCCCGCCCGAGCAGAAGAAGCTCAATTTGAAGTTGGCCTTCCACTCAAACTGCATTGATTGCCACAAGAAGTTCAAGAAGGAAAAACCCGACACCACGGCGCCGGTTACCTGCGCCGGCTGCCATCCCGGCGCCAAGGACGACAAAGAATAATCAGCGAATCCGCGCCGGTCGTCGCTTTCCTTTCGGAAGCCCTTGCTGCCCGTCCGCATCCCGCGGGCGGGTTTCTTTTTCCGACATTCCGCAGGTGAATTCATAACCTCTTGAATCTGCTCATGTTAAGTATTGTGAAACAGCCAAAATCCCCAATAAAATCAAGGGGAGTGCGGAATGTCGGCTTTTTCCCAAGCTTCAAAACAAAAAGCCACCAGCAACCCGAACGGCTACTGGTGGCTCAATTCGATCATACCCCGGAACTGAACGATCAAACCAGGGCGGATATCGAATATCTTACTGCTCTTCCACTACGATGGCGTTTACTTCGCAAACCTCAACGCAGCTTTCGCAACCGAGGCACTCGTCCTCGTTTACCGCCTCGGCCTTGCCGTCTACGATTTCATATACGTCAACCGGGCAAACATCCACGCATTCGGCATCGCCAGTGCACTTGTCCTTATCTACCGTTACTTTCCACATCTCTAATCATCCTCCTGACTATGTCTGTCGAGCGCCGTCAGGGTGGCTGAACCGCTCCCCCTCCACACCGCTCAACTTTCTTCTACCTTATGACATTACGGCACTAAAACAGCCTCGGAAAGGCCGCCGGCCCCCAGGCGTCCGAAAACCGCATAAGCCGCCACGGGGACCGACGCCGTCAACCCCGGACTAAACGCAACCGGTAGGCTTGGGCAGACCGGCCATCTTACAGGCGCCCTTACCCGGTCCCGACGGGAACAGCTCATAGATGTACTTCAGCTTGTAACCGGTAACCTTGGTAAGGATCCGGACCATCGGCGCAATACCATGCTTCTTGTAGTAATCCTGAAGGACATTGATGACTTTCCAATGCTCTTCGGTAAGTTCGTTGATACCCTCGGAGTTCTTTACATAATCAACCCACTCCGGGCACCAGGAATCAAAACTTGCAATGAAGCCATCCTCATCGACCTCAAATGTTTTACCCTGAAATTCAACTGCTGCCATAGAACTAACCTCCTTTTACGCTACAGTTAAGTACTCCTGGACTCCCGATATATTCGGTTTCCGGCCTGCCTGGGGATCCATCATCCCCCGCGATCTCTCTTCACGAAAGCTGGAGGCGGCGTTGACGACAGCCTCCGCCCAGTGTTCATTGCCCACAACATGAATGTGGGAATAACTCGCAAGCACCCTCTTATAGCACAGTCCGTCCCATCCCGCTACTATTCCGTGCCCTTTTTGCATCTTAAAAATGAAAGGAATGGACTGCGTGTCGGCGCCGGCATTTACAATTCTGGAATAGTGAAATTCGTGGCCTTTCAATATCAGCCCATTGGGATAGTAGGGGTTGTCTCGAACGCACTCCAAAACCGTGTATCCGTGCCCCTGAGGCTTTTCTCCCAAGACGACGTCGTAAGGAAAGACATCCACCATCGGAAATGCGCCGCTCCGGGCTTGGATGCTTCGACATAGATACATCAGGCCGCCACATTCCGCATAAACGGGAAGCCCTTCCTCGATCCTTTGACGCAACGAGCCGCGAAAGTTCTCATTGCCCGCAAGGATCTCCAGGTGCGTTTCAGGAAAGCCCCCACCGATATAAAGAGCATCCACAGCGGGTAACGGTCGATCCTCGAGACTGGAAATTTCCTTCAGGATTGCCCCCCGGCTTCGAAGCGCTTCCAGGTTCTCCGGATAGTAGAACTGAAAAGCGCTGTCCCGGATGACGCCAATGACGACCGGGTCGCCGGCGGCGGCATCGCCGACCGCACCGCCATCGATAACCGGTACCGGCCAGGCCAGAGGTTCGGCTTTCTTTCCCACTTGCAGGATGGCATCCAGATCAAGGCACTCTCGCATTCTATCCGCCGCAAACTCCACCGCCGCGGGAATTCTGCCGTGCTCCTGAGGCGGGATAAGCCCCATATGCCGTTCGGGAAAGAAAGAATTGTCCTTTTGCTTGGGCACCACTCCCAGTACGGGAATACCACAGTACTGTTCGATAGCCCCTCTCACAATCCGCTCGTGGCGGCTGCCCGCTACCTGGTTCAAGATGACGCCCGCAAGATGCACATCCGGGTCCATCTGCTTGCACCCCAACACCATGGCAGCGGCCGTTCTGGTGACTTTTGTGGCATCCAGCACCAGAATCACGGGCGCTTTCAGGAGTTTCGCAAGTTCGGCGGTGGAAAATGCGCCCTGCACATCCATCCCGTCGTATAGACCGCGATTTCCTTCGATAACGCTGCCGTCTCCCTTCCAGGAACGTTGTACGAACGAAGAGAGTATTTCATCGGAACTCATGAGAAACGGGTCGAGATTATAGCAGGGATGCTGAGCGCCTACGGCCAGCCAACCCGCATCGATATAATCCGGTCCCTTCTTGAATGGTACGATCCGCAAGCCGTGGTGCTTGCGCCATGCGGCGACGAGTCCGAGCGAGACCACCGTCTTGCCGGAGCCACCTCTCAATGCAGCAATTACCACGCGCGGTTTTTGAAATGTCATGGGAATCTATCTTCTAAGAACCGGATGACGGCGACGGGCACCGTCATCCGGATTTTGCCGCCAGATGGCGAAACGCTAGAACTTGAACTGGGTCGTGGTTCTCCAGGTCGTCATAGCCAACCGATAGTCATCGATGTGCTCGGCCTTGAATTCAAGGCCCGTAAGATCAAAGAACTTCTCCCAACCGATTCTCTCGATCCACTCGCCGATACGCTCATAGCGGCGGCCGCCCGAGGCGTATGCTTCGACGATCTTCTTGATGGTCTCGACAGTGGTCGGCCAACGAGGAGGCTCGTTGGGGATGTAGGGCACCGCCAGCTTGGAGAACTTCGGAGGCGTACGCAGGTTCGAAACCTTACCGCCGACCCACAGGGCCACGCCGTCGCCGTCGCCGGAGGCGATGGGGAGAGCCGGACACATGGTGTAGCAGTTGCCGCAGAACATGCAACGCTCGTTGTTGATCTCGATGGACTTCATCTCGCCGACCTTCTTCGGCTTAATTGCGGCCGTAGGACAGGCCGCGACGGCAAGCGGAATTTCGCATACGTTCTGTACGCGTTCATGCTCGATGAAAGGCGGCTTGCGATGTACGCCGAGGATGGCGATGTCGGAGCAATGCACGGCGCCGCACATATTCAGGCAGCAAGCCAGAGCGATACGCACCTGGGCGGGAAGCTTGTGGGAACCGAAGTAGTCAAAGAGTTCATCCATGACGGCCTTCACGATACCCGAAGCGTCGATAGCGGGCGTATGGCAATGTACCCAGCCCTGGGTGTGAACGATATTGGTGATGCTGGTGCCGGTCCCGCCGATGGGGAACCAGTTGCCGCGGCTCTTCAGTTCGGCCTTCAGAGGCTCCAGCTTCGCCTTGTCGCTCACCAGGAATTCGACGTTGTTTCTGGTCGTCCAGCGGAGGTACCCGTCGCAGTACTTGTCGGCGATGTCGCAGATGTCGCGAATGAGATCCACGCTCATCAAGCGGGCGGCGCCGATGCGAACCGTGAAAAGCTCCGCGCCGGTTTCAGAAATATGAACCAAAACACCGGGCTCCAAAATTTCATGATACTTCCACTTCCCGAAGTTCTCTTTTACGACGGGCGGGAAATACTTATCGTATTTGGGAGGACCGATATCGGTAATACGATCTTGCATTAAGTTAGTCGGATCAAACGCCATTTTCTCTTCCTCCTAAGCCTGGTGCCTTGCACGGTATGCTGCTGGATCATGTTCCCATCCGCCCGGTACGTCCGCGGGATCGTAGAAGATGTACGGATTGTAGCGCGGAGTATTGATCTGGCGGGGATCCGGTTCCACTTCGAGCGCCTTCAGGTAATTCGCAAGGCCCACGCGCTGCATGGTTTCACCAAGGCGCTCACGGTTCTTGCCGTTTTCCATCCAGAAGTTCCACATCTTGTCTACGAACTCATGGAATTCATCATAGGGCGGCTCCATCTTAATGAAGGGCAGGATCACGCTGGAGAGCTGAGCGCCTTCCAAAATCGGAGCCTTGGCGCCGTTGAGGATCGTTGCGCCGGTGTCCAGACCCGGCCTCAGAGCGCGAGGCATAACGGTGATGCAGTGCATGCAGCGCACGCAATCCGCATTGTTGATCTTCAAGGTCTTGCCGTCCCAGTCCATGCACCTGGTCGGGCACTTGTCGATCACTTCTTCCTTGATATCCAGGGCCCTCTTGGCGTTCTCGTGGCCGCCGGCATGGGGAACAAGCTCGCCGCCCACGTAAGCCCGCACGGCTTCCTGGTCGATGCGGATCTCATCGCGCCAAGTGCCGATGATGGAGCAGTCGGAACGGGCGATGGCGGCGACGCAGTCGCAGGGGCAACCGGACGCCTTGAACTTGAACTTGTAGGGGAATGCCGGGCGATGCAGCTCATCCTGGTATTTCTGAGTGATATCGTAAATGATGTCCTGCGTATTGATACAGGCCCATTCACAGCGCGACATACCAAGGCAGGATTCCGGGGTTCTCATGTTGGATCCGGAGCCGCCGAGGTCCATACCGAGGTCATGGGTCAACTCGTAGAAAATGGGCTCCAACTGATCGGTCGTCGTGCCCAGCAAAATGATATCGCCGGTCGACCCGTGCATATTGGTGAGCCCGCTGCCCTTGGATTCCCAAATGTCGCATATCTTGCGCAGCACGTCGGTCTTATAGTACTTACTGGCGGGCTGATTCACGCGCATCGTATGGAAATGGGCAACGTTCGGGAAAAGATCCGGACGGTCGCAGTAACGGCCGATAACGCCTCCGCCGTATCCCAGCACGCCGACGATTCCACCATGCTTCCAGTGCCCCTCTTTTTCCTTGTAGGACAACTCAAGCAGTCCCAACAAATCTTCAGCCATGGGCTTGCGTTCCGCCACTCTTTTCAGGTCGGTCACAAAGCTTGGCCAAGGCCCCTTTTCCAGTTCATCTAACATAGGGGTTTGATGCTTTAACGCCATTCTGTTTACCTCCTTAGGCCTGTTCTCACTTAAATCTTCCACCAATAGTCGCTTTTCTATCTAAAACCGAAGGTCGAGCCTTCTCCTACCCCCTCACCCCCTTCCGGAACCATTCCCCCTTATTTTTCAGCAGCCGCCGTTACCGGCCACCCTGCGAGAAGTTCCATCCGGCAAGGCTTAGGCCATTCCCTTTTCCTCTTTCTCCACATCACCTTCCGACGGAAGCATGTACATCGTGGTGCTGCCGCTGGACCAATATTTCAGCTTACCCTCGGCCACCAGTTCGTTGATGACTTTCTTGGCCTGGCGCATGTTCATCTCGGGTACCGCTTTGCACAGGTCGTTGAAATACTGTTTGCTTTTTTTCTGCTGCTTCATCCATTCGATGATGCGTTCCTTCTCGTCACTCATGGTGGCCTCCTTATGCAAGATATTGAAATTATAAATAAATATCATACAGGGCAAGCGCCCCGCCTGTCCCCGGAGATCGGTCAAGTGAATGAATTCACTCAGTACGTCACCTCAATTAACTCGACCCACAAGCTTTGTCAATAGAAAAATCCTGGGGAAATCCGCGTTGAATCGAGCATTGGGAAATCACTCACAATCCCTGCAAAGTCCACCTTGACACCCTATTCCCTCACTGATAAGTTCATGGTACGTTAATAAAAAAGCGGAAGGAAATCAAGGACATTTTGAAATAACAATATACATGGGAGAACAAAGCCATGCCTGAAGCCACCGAAGCCGAAAAGCAGTTGACCGACTACATCAAATTTCTCAAAGAGCGGCTCTTCTTCGAGCCCCAATCGGCCACTCTGCACTACAACATGGGATTGGCGTACGTGAGGAAGGGACTTATCGACGAGGCCATCTCGGAATTTCAGCAAGCCATCGAATGCGACCCGTCCCTCGCCCAGGCCTATACGAACCTGGGAGGACTTCACCTTCAGAAGGGAAACCTGGAAAAATGCATCGAGGCCAACCTGAAGGCCATCGAAATCGACCCGGGGATGGCCATGGCCCACAGCAACCTCGGGTTCGCCTATCTCCAGCAGGGTGAGTACGAAAAGGCCATCGAGCACTGCAGGAAGGCAACCGAGATCATGCCCCAATTCCTGCTGGCCTACAATTATCTTGCGGTGGCCTGTTTTCAATCCGACCGGCAGCAGGAGGGCATAGAAGCATCCCTGAAGGTCCTCGAACTCAACGACGGGTTCGCTCCCGCCCACTTCAACCTGGCCATGGCGTACCGCGCCCTCGGAGAGAAGGAGAAGGCCGGAAGGCATTACGAAAAGGCAAAGGCCCTCAACTACCCCATTCCACCCGAAGTGGAAGCGCAGTGGAGCGAGTAGTTGCGGCGATGGAATTTCTTTTTATCTCCGATGTATCGAAATCGAAATAGAGATATATCGTGAAAGGTTAACCGGTGGAAGAGATATCGAAAGACAGATTCGTGATCATTGAATATACCGTTCGTCTCGACGACGGTACGTTCGTGAAAGGAGAGGACGGCCCCGTCTCGATGAATTTCATCATCGGGTACGCGCAGATCATGCCCGCGCTGGAGAGGCGGCTGCTCGGGCACAGGGAGGGAGAGGACATGGAATTCACCATCCCGGCCAGAGAAGCCTTTGGTCCTCACGACCCCGCGCAGTTGCGCACCCGGTCGTTCAGCGATTTTCCGGAAGGTAAAGACCTGCAGGCGGGCAAATGGGTGCGGGCTCACAACGAGTTCACCGGAGCTTCCTATGCCTATTTCGTAAAGGAGAAGACCGATGAGGGAGTGGTCCTGGATTACAATCACCCGCTCGCGGGCAAGGACCTCCACTATCGCGTTCGAATCGTCCGTGTGCGGGAGGCGCTGCAGGAGGAACTCGAATACCTGCGCCCATGCGAGTTCAAGAAGGAAGACGCTCCGGCGACCGGGACGATAGGATAGCGCAAGCCGCCGTCAACCACGGAAGAACGCCGAACCGCCCGGACGGGCTTCCATAGAGGCACAAACCACGAAAGACACGAAAATCACGAAAAGGAGAATGCTCCCCGTTTTCGTGTCTTTCGTGGTTACGCTTTCAATCGGTTTCCACCTGGTTGCGATTTGCGCCGTCCGCGCTTCCCTCCGGCGACCAACCCGCGGCCGCGGCCGGTCAATCCTCCGCGCCGTGCTCCTTGAACCAGTTGCAAAATTCGTAGATTACCCGCGCGCGCGCATCCCCGCGAAGCAATCCCTGGCACAGATCCCTGAGCTCCAGGCCGTAGGCCCGGGCCATTTCGCGTTCGTGCCCGGCCTGATAGAAGGTCTGGAGCAACCGTGCGGAGCGCATGGCGATAGAACTCCTGATTTTGTCCCTCGGGTCCTTGGGGTCCTGAAAGGGCTCCCAGTTCTCGTACCCCATGCGCAGGACGCGCTCCTGCCCGCGTTTCGACATGGATTCGAAAATGGCCCGTTTCTTTTCTTCGCGCTCTTCCCGGCTCTCGGTCATATCATTTTTGTCCTGAGTCATACAAAACCCGCATTCCAACTACATTCAAGCCGCTTTGGCAGTCAATGCCGTCAATACCGTCAATTCCTTCTAGACCGCGCGCGGTCCGGGGCGCGGCGCATCCACCGGCCCATTCCAGAAAAGCTTCAGCCGTATCTTTTTGAATTCCCTGGTGCTGAACAAAACATCACAGCCCGGAAGCCCCGCCGCCGCGCTCAGTTTCCGGGCGATTCCCATGCACTCCTCCCGGGTGCGCCCATGGATCATGGCATACAGGTTGTACGGCCATTCGGGATAACGAGGTCTGTGGTAGCAGTGGCTCACCTCCGAAAAAGAGGCAAGGGTCTCGCCGAAGGCATCCACCGACTCCTCGGGGCAGTTCCACACGACCATTCCGTTGGCGCTGAACCCCATCCGGCGGTGGTTGAGCACGGCCGCGAACCGCCGAATGATTCCCGTGTCCAGCCAGCCGGAAATGAGATCGAGAAGTTCCGCCTCCCCGGTCCCGAGATGTTCGGCCCAGGCCATAAAGGGTCTATCCACGAGAGGCAGGTCCTCCTGAACGCACCGGACCACGTCGATGTTTTCCCCGTCGGGCCGGAAGGTCCCGGACGCCTCGATGGGCGGCCTTTCCGCGCGCCGCTCCTCGGCCGACTCGAGGTCCGGCTCCTCCAAAACATCCAGGACCACCGCCAGCTTGTATTTGCGCAGGGCAGGCAGGACGAGGACGGGCCACCCGCCGGCTTCCGCCGCAAGCTCACTCACCACGGCCTCGAGGGAACTCCCCGGCGGAACGGCGATCGTGAACCACATGTTGTACGATCCGGGACGCAAATAGTTATGGCTCACGCCCGGATAGCGGTTGATCGCCTCCGCGGCCCTCTCCAGTTCGCGGTCCGGCACGGCCATGGCCACCAGGCTGCTGCGATACCCCAACGCCCCGGTGTTGAAAATGGCGCTTACCTGGCGCACCAGCCCTCGTTCCTTGAACGACTGGATGCGCTCGCGCACCTCGACGCCGTCCATGCCGAGAGATGCGCCGAGAGCCGCATAAGGCTCCGGCGCCAATGGAAAAGAACGTTGAATTCGATCTAGCAACATGCGGCTGGTGGTGTCCAATACTTCGTGCTCCTTTGTCATCCCGGCGCCGGTTTGGATTTCATTTTTCCCAAACAGTATAATCTTCCGCCGGATGCATGGCAAGTTCGGGCGACGGCTCGTATCGGACAAATCCACGAAGATGCGGTTTCAGTTCCACCGGCGGGGTCTCTTGGGCCAGTCCTTATTGACGGTTGCGTTGCGCAGGCCGAAAAAGCCTGCCAGGTCGCAGGAGAACCGGCGGGATATATTAAGCCTTTTCGACACTCCATTCACGACGGAATCATAATAGAGAAACGAACCCGGCTGAAGGGACACGATCCGTTCCTCCGCCTGCCGGAAGAGCTCCTTTCTCCGTTCGGGGTCCTTTTCCGACGCGGCCCGGTGCAGGAGAGAATTCAGCCCGGAATCCTCGAAGCAGCCGACCACGGCCGGACCGTTCCCGGAGGCGCCCCAGATATCGACCAGCCGCTCGGGGACCTGGGAAGGAACTGCCATGATGTTTGTGAGGACAGCCTGGAATTCCGTATTTCGAATGTATCTTCTTGTGAGTTCGACCGGAGGAACGGCTTCGATTCTTATCCTGACGCCGATCTCGTTCAATATGAGCAAGAGATGCTGCGTGATTCTCCTGAGCAACAGGTTCCCTTCGGGGATGAGGACCTGGAACTCGAGAAGCTTGCCGTCCTTCCGAAGATATCCTTCGCCGTCTTCGACCCAGCCGCATTTATGGAATAGCTCCAAAGCCTTCCGGGGATTGAAAAGCGGCCCCGTATCCGGCTCCGTCGAGTCGGATTCGGGAAGCATCGGCCCTCCGCAAGGGACCCCGTAGCCCCTCAGGACTTCCCGCAGCACGGCGCTCCTGTTCACCGAAAGTCCGAGGGCCCTTCGCACGTCGGGGTCGGCGAAAAGCGGGTCCCTGGTGTTGAAGAGCAAAATGGAGTACATGGGGGAGGGGGTAATCGAGAAATGGTACCTGTCCGTACGCTCCCGTATTATCCTGTAATCACCGGGGTCCATACGGGTGACGACGTCCGCTTTCCCCTGGATCAGCCTGGACCAGGTCCTCTCCGGCTCCGATTCCCAGGTCAAAATTATCTTATCGAAGGAGGGACGCGCCAGTTTGTAACGCTCGTTGGCCTCCAGCACCACCTGTCGCTCCCCGGTCCTGGAAACGAATTTGTAGGGCCCCGACCCGACGGGAGCATTATAGTAATCGATCGGTTCGGCCCCCGGACAGGGAAAAATCTCGAGAGCCATATTCCGGACCTTCGACAGGAACTCCGGATCATCGTAGTTGAGCGCAATTTCAACGGCGTTGTCGCCGGCAGTCCGGATGTCCCGGACCACCGCATGGAATCCCGGACGATTCTCGAAAACTTGCACGAGAGAACACCTCACGTCGGCCGCCGTCACGGGAATTCCGTTGTGGAACACGGCATCGTTTCTCAACTGGATGATCCAGGTCGAGTTCTCGGTATCGTAGCTCCACGAATGAGCCAGGAACGGCTCGACGGGGTCGTCGAAATTATCGATGCTCACGGGGGTGAAGAGGTAATCGTAGAGGAAAGGAAAGACGGCCGTAGACCCCGAGTTCAGCCCCTCCACCGGGTGGAGCGACTGCATCGGATCGGCTACGTCGATCCGCAGATCGTTTCCAAACGGGTCCACCGGAGCAGTCTCCGCTTCCTCTCTCCGCGCGCCGCCCGGAATGGCCGAGGAGATGGTGCAGGCCAGAAGAAGCAGCAGAATGCAAAATCTTGTCATAAGGGCGCCTTTCCGGGGAATTGAAACGGCCTGAACGCTCCAAACGGGGAAAAGGCCACGGATGAAAAATCCACGATGTTGCGGCAAAGAAACAGCGCCGCGGCCGGGGAGCCGGTCGGGATGAGCCTCGATGATCGAGTAGCCGTGAGGATGGAACGGGCTCCTGCCATCATGGAAGCGTTTCCTGTGAGGAATGAAGAAATATTAAATTCCGGAAATCTCGTTTGGAAACAGAAGCGGCATGCACGGCATCGGAGCCGTGCATGCCGCTTTTTTCGTCTTTCGATGGTCGGGACGAGAGGATTTGAACCTCCGACCCCCTGCACCCCAAGCAGGTGCGCTCACCAGTCTGCGCTACGCCCCGACGCACGAATGCCTTTTTAACACCTCTCATTCCAAGAGTCAAGCGGCTTTTCTAGCGGTGGGAAAAAGGCGCGGGAAAATTTCACAAGAACCATTGACACACCGGATCATTTCCCCTAGAATGCAATGTCTATCTCGTGATAGTAATGTAATTACCAAGTAAGATTAAGCACATGTAAAGCAGATTCATTCCTTCGGCAACACCTTTTGAAAGCGCTTGCTCCCTGTATGCATGGGGGCAAGGTCGTTATAGAGGGCCATTATGAGGTTAAAAGGGGCGCAGATTTTTTTCGAGTGTCTTAAGAGAGAGGGCGTAGACGTCATGTTCGGGTTCCCGGGAGGGGTCGTGCTCGACATTTACCACGAGATGCCCAAACACGATATCCGCCACATCCTTGTTCGCCACGAACAGGGCGCCGCCCACATGGCGGACGGCTACGCCCGCGCAAGCGGCAAGGTAGGCGTATGCCTGGTAACGTCGGGCCCCGGCGCGACCAATACCATAACGGGCGTAGCCACTGCGTACATGGATTCCATCCCGATGGTGATCTTTACCGGGCAGGTTCCCACGGCCCTCATCGGCAACGACGCGTTCCAGGAAGTGGACATCGTCGGCATATCCCGTCCCTGCACCAAGCACAACTACCTCGTAAAAGACGTAAACGATCTGGCCCGCGTGATCAAGGAGGCGTTCTACCTTGCCCGTTCCGGCCGTCCGGGGCCGGTCCTGGTGGATCTGCCCAAGGACGTCATCCAGGCGCAGACGGAATTCCGCTATCCGAAGAAGGTCGAGCTGACCGGTTACCGTCCCACCCTGGAAGCGCATATGGGGCAGATCAAGCGGGCGGTTCAACTGCTGCGCAAATCCAGGCGTCCCGTGATCTACGCCGGAGGCGGCGTCATCGGCTCCAACGCCGGCGAAGAACTCGTGCGCCTGTCCGAAGCGCTCAAAGCTCCCGTCACCACCACGCTCATGGGGCTCGGAGGCTTTCCGGCCGTCGCTCCCGATGAAAGCGGAACGATGCAAGTCAACCCCCGGTGGCTAGGCAT
>CAYOVG010000030.1:0-31075 GCA_964407285.1 uncultured Syntrophobacteraceae bacterium | reverse complement strand
CTTTTCAACGAGAATGTCCCTCAGGCTGCAAACCACCTTTACAGGAAGGCTGTCCGCGCGGATGCCGTCGAGGATCGGAAGGAGTTCGAAGCCGAAGGCCTTTCGGCCGAAGGGAAAGAGTTCGATGATGAGGACATCGGGTGAAAAATCGTTGAAGAGGCCCATGAGAATATCTTTTCTCACGGCCCTGACTTCGTCCGGGTCTCTTCCGGATGTCTCGAATCTTCTGAATTGCGCATCCATCATGAGCGGAGGCAGAAACGCCCTTTCCACGTGGGCCGGAGGCACGAATCCGCTCAGCGGATCGCCCCCTTCCACGAAAAGGACCCTGTGCCGGTCGAGAGCGGCCGCAATCGCCATACTCCTGAAAAAATGGCCGATCCCCAGGACATGCTGGCAGTACAGCATGATTTTCACAGCGGAACCTCCCCTCCTCCCGTTATTCCATACCGTCTTCTGCTGTTTAATAACTTCTTCCGCTATTCCTGTCTATTCTTCAATTCCGCCTTTCCCGAATTTTTCTTCCCTGCCGAAGGACTGACAGGACCGGTGTTTCCACGGGTCGGACTCACCATGGCGGGACTGCCTCCCCCCCCTCCGCCGACGACGGCATTTGCGCCGGGCGAAGCAGCGCCGGGCGGATTGCCGATCGAGGGGCCGATCATGGCGGGAGGATAGCCGGTACCCGGTGTGGACAGCGCCGGGTTTCCGATGGAGGGGCCAATGGCTCCGTTGGGACTTCCCGAAATGGTGGAACCGTTGGAAGCCCCGCCGCCGTACGAAAAACCGCCGGCGCCCGGGTTAGCCGCCCCGATGCCCCAAGGCGATGGGCCGTAACCGGGATTTCCGTAGCCGGAACTACCGCCGTACCCCGGACTGCCGTGGTTAGGACCGGAATAGCCCGGACTGCCGTAACTTTGAGCACCCTGCCGATATGGATAGCCGTATGGATAACCGCCCGCCATGGGATTGCCGTGGTTGCCGTAGCCCATATTACCGGCAGTCCCCCTGTTCGCGGGCGCGTTCCGGGCAGCTCCACCGGCAGAGCCGGGTTGAGACGAAATCCCCGAATCCCTCATTGGGGAACCGATACCGGTTTCTCCGCCGGTAATGGCCATACCACCGCTTGTCACCGCGGTGTTCCCGGCGGCAGCGCTCCCGGAGTTCGCTCCACCCGGCGATGCGATCGCATTTCCCGCATTCGCGGTTCCCAGCGTGGTGCCGGTCGTCGTCATCGTCCTGGCGCCGGACTGCCTGAGATCCGGGTTCCGGGTCGTCTGTCGATTGCCGGCATTTTCCCGTTTGTACTGATCCCGCAGGAAGATGCTGTTCTTGTCATAGCGGATGCCGAAATAGGAATTCCAGTAGCGAGATTCCTCCCGCGACCCAGCAGCTCCCCTATTTTGGTTCTGCCCTCGAGACCCGCCGGATGTAAGGACCTGGGTCCCTTGTTGCACCAACCCCTGAGCGCCCGCGGGCGGTCCCGAGACGCCGCCTCCGGCAGTCTGCCCGGTCTTGGTTTGAACCTGCGGACGAGGGACGGCGGTATGTGGAGGAGGGTTATTTCGGTTCAGGTCCCCATTGCCGCCCAGTATTTGTGCAAGGGCGGTATTGGATGCAAGCAGCAAGGTGATCGCGAATCCGATGATGATAGTTTTTCGCATTGTTGAACGACTCCCTGACCCGGCCCGGCGGTTTTCTTGTATGGAGGAGAGAAACAACAGCAATCTTTATGACTGAATGAGTGCGGAGCTTGAAGCAAGGACACGATTCGCCCTTCATAAGCACGCGCTTTTCCAAGTAAAGATAGGTCGGTCGGAGTCAAAAGACAATAGTGGAAGGGGTTGCCGGCCCGAGGTCCCGGCCGGCAACAGAAGATGTCCATCCGCCGGACTACAGCGGCGTGGTTTCTTTCTCGATGCGCTGTCGCAACTGCCGCAGCCTGTCGTAGAATTCCCTGTGCGTCGGGTCCTGCGCATGGCTTACGACCCGCGGGGTGATGGCGATGATGAGTTCCGTGCGCGTGATCGTATCGCTGGTCGAGCCGAAAAAGGGAGAAATGACGGGAATCTTGCTCAGGAAAGGTATCCCTGACTTGGTTTTGTTGTCATTGGCCCGGATGATGCCGCCGATCACGACGGTATTCCCATTCTGGGCAAGCAGCGTGGTCCTCACTTTCCGTTCGGTAAAGGCAGGCGAGTCGATCCCCGAAGTGGTATTCCTCACGGCGTCCCGTATCGTCTGATCCACTTCCATCCGCACCAGTCCACCCGAATTGATGTGCGGAATCACCGAAAGGATTATACCCGTATCTTCGTACTGAATGCTGTTGATGATGTTAGAGTTGGCGGTAGCGTTTATCGATTGTTGCTGTTGAGTGATGATCGGCTCGCGCCCGCCCACCGTAATGGAAGCTTCCTTATTGTCGGTAGCCAGAAGTGTGGGATTGGAAAGTACATGGACGTATGTGGCTGAAGACAGAAGATTTATCAGCGCAGCGATGTCCCCCGACACGCTCCCCCAGAAAAGCGACAGCCCCTGGCTGGTGGCGGTGCCGAGATTGAAGTCCTGATTGAACTGCGTGCCGTTATTGAGTACGGTGCTGTACCTGCCGTCCTTGCCGCCGATATCCATTCCTTTGTTCTTGAGGAACCACTGCACGCCGTACGCGAAGTCGTCGGTGAGGGTTACTTCGGCTATCAGCACCTGGATGAGCACCGCTCGCGGAACGATATCCAGGGCCTGAATGGATTTCTTGATCCTGGCGTAGTCGTTGGCGTTGGCCCTGACGACAATGGCGTTGTTGGATTCATCAGGTACGATGATGACATTGCCCGAGATAGTGGTTGAGATGGTGGGGCCGCGTTGAGCGGTCTGACCGGGCTGGGTCCCCGTCGTCGTACGGTTCTGTCCCTGCCCCAGGCCGGTACCCGGCGTTACGCCTGTTGTAGTGGTGCGCCCCCCCTGGCCCAGGCCTGTACGGTCCTGCTGGAGCGATCTCACGATTCTCTGTCCGGTACGTCTTCCGCTGGCCTCCCCCGGTCCGGCGCCATACATCTGGGAGAGAATGTCGGCAATGTCGGCGGCAAGCCCGTTTTCGACGAAGTAAATGTGGATCTGTTCTCCGCTCTCCTGCCCCTGGGTATCCAGGGCCTGGAGCCACTCCCTGGCCGCTTTGAGCATTTCCGGTTCCTGGGCAAGCACCAGCACCCCTCCGAAACGCTGCAGCGGAAGCACCGCCAGTGCTCCTCTCGACACGCCCTGTTTGAAGATGTCGAGTTTATTCATGAGCATTTCCATGCTCGCGGCAGCGTCCTCGGCTGAAATGGCGCGGAGCGGAACGATTTCCATCCCCACTTCCTTCAGGATGTTCATGTCCAGTGCTCTCAGTATGCTGACAACGGAGTGAGCGTTGGCGGCATCCTCGGCAAAGACGATGGTGTTCGAGGCCGCTTCGGCGATAACGGGTCTGCCGGCGGTTATGAAAGGCCTGATAGTGTTGACGGTCTGTTTGGCGTCCACATAGCGCATGCGGTATATGACGATCACGGGCTGATCGCTGACTTCGCCCGAGCGAAGCACGAAGGAGTCGGCTATCGGCAGAGCGCCGGCCGCCCCGCGCTGCACCGGCTGTATATGGTACATGCCTTTCCGTGGAATGACGGCAACGTTGTTCGCCGCATAGGCTTTGATGATCTGCTGGAGAAGTTCGTCCTTGGTGAATTCCCCTTCCAGGTAAAGGCTGATCCGCCCTTGCAGGGTGGGGTCCAGAACATAGCTGAGTTTCAGATAGTCCTGGAAAATCGTGTTGGTCACCTCGGTGATATCGGCCTTATCGAAATCTATCACCACTTTTTCCCTGGGACCGTCCAGGCGAGCGGTCTTGATATCCGGCTGACCCGGGGGAACGATCAGGCCCGCTTCCAAATGGGCGGGTTTGCTCGGGGGAGGTATCCTCGGGGTGACGGAAGCCTCCTGTGCGGACATACCGGGTATTGGACCGGGAAGGGCGCCGGGAATCGGACTGGGGACCGGATCGGGAACCGCACCGGGGACGGCCGGCGCCGGTTCTATCGGCCTCACCGGGGACGGCGGAACAGTGCTCCCCGGCATATGTTGACTGACGAAAGGCGTTTTGGGCGGCCGGCTTTGTGCGCCGGTCTCCCCTGATCCATTGAAACCGCCGGTTGCGCAACCTGAAATAAAGAACACCACTAAAAGGAAAAAGACACCCCGATGCATTCTCATAGAAAATCCCTGTCTAGGTGTTGTTTTTTTCGGACTTGTCCCCCTTCTCCATCAATGCAGCCAGAACTACGTTGACTACAAGGTCCGTACCTCCTTTCCCTCCACCCTTTCGGATGTCCATGTTGTCTACCGCGATAATCGTTCCCGAATCATCGAGGCTCGCCAGGAAATGATGAAGCCCCTGTATGGACGCCATGAAGTAGAACTTCAGCCGCACCTGCTGGTAGACGCCGTACTCCTTGGTATCGAGCACCTGGTAGCTCTTGATGCTCAGTTCCTGGGAACCCCTGGGAGAAAACATTTCACTGAGCGACGCCGCCAACTGGTACGGATCATTGCCCCGGAACAACCCCTTCCGCATTTGTCCGAGTTCTTTTTCCTGGTTCTCCAGTTGCGCCCTGAGTCCCTGCCCCTGGTTCAGCTTGGATTCCAGTTTCTCGATCAGCTTTTTTTGCTGCTGGACCTGGGTCACCAGTGTGGAGGTTTCGAGATACCCGGGGCCCAACCAGAGCGAATGGACCACCCACAGCACAACCAGCGTCGCAATGACCGCCAGGATGGACACCTGGTTCTTCCTTATTTCATTCCACGAAAGTTTCCGAAGATTCATCATGGACTTTCTTTCCTTTATTTCGCATTCAAGCTCAAAGAGACATCGGGAGCAGCGGCGGTGGGATTCCCGGAAGCATCCCCTCCCCCCTCGACTGTCGCCGGGTTCTCCAGGCTCTTCTTGAGTTTCTCGAGGTTCACCATCATCTGAATATGAAATCTTTCTTTATCCGATGCCGGATTCTTGCTCACGGGCGAGCCAAAGCGCACGTCCTCGAATCCCTGCACCTTGTTCAGATCGGAAAGATACTTGATCGCCGATTTGCTTTCACCCCGAAGGGTGACTTCCTTTCCCTTCGTAGAGAAATAGTTGAGCCAGGTATCATCGGGAGTATGCAGGGAGAGGACCGTGAGCACTCCCACTACCGGGTAGTTTTCCTGGCCGAACTGAGCCAGGGCCTTTTGGCCCTCCTGGAGTTGCGGGATACGGTTCTGCAATTTTTCGATGGGTTTCCACTGAGCTTCGAGTTTGGCTCTCCTGCTTTCCAGATCCTGCAAAGACTTCGTCAGCACACTTCGCTCATGCGCCTTGAAGCCGACGAAAAAGGCATAGAGCACAACAAAGACAATCATGATCCAGGCCGCCACGGGCACGCTCCAGGGCTTAAGCTGCACCGGCGCCCCGAACCCCTGGACCCGCTCCTGCGCCCAGAGGTCCTCCACCCAATATGAAAGGAGGGAATTCTCTCTCTCGTCGAGCGTGAGGGGAAGCTGCCTGCTTTTCCACACATCGCAGTATTGCGCTCCGGACTCACTCACGGAACACAGCAACCGTATCCGAACTTCTTCGCCGGAACGATCGTCCAGGCACCGGGCATTTTCCCAGAAGAGTTTCGGAGTATCCTGGTCGTTTCGAATGAGCAACGAATCCTGAAGTTTTCCTCCTCTGAACCGGTTTATCTCCAGGTGTACGGGGTCGATCTGCCGTCCCATGATTTCAACGGGAACGAAGTCGCCCGTTTCGTTGCCCATATCAAGTTTTTCCATGAACCGCTTGTAGGCGAGCGCACTCGGAACCACGGCAAAATTACGAAACAATGCGGCGTTCAAAGCCTGTTCGAACTTATCGTAAATATCCTGGCGCAAGGCAAAAACGGGAACCGACAGGAAATCCCCGGCGCCGACCGGCGCGCCGTGAAAATGAAGAGTCTGGCCATTTTCGTAGAAGACGTTGTCCGGCCAGTCAAAAGCAAGGGTCTCCTCCAACTGGTCCTCGATGGCGATCGGGTAGTACTCGCGATGGAAAATATAGTAGGAGCGCGAGAGGAAGAGGACCAGGGCCGTGTTCTTGCCCTTCGGGCGAATATTCAACCTTTCGATAAGGTCGTATGGGGCTTCGCCGTCGGCGACGGCGAAAACTTCGGGCAGACCGGCACGCCATGTCCGCCAGTTTCGATGGGCCCAGACGATTTCCACCCGAGAGGGTTCGACATATATGGCCAGCAGGTGTTTCGGCCGCTGTATCAAAGGTGATTTCGACATTCCTTGTTACTCTTTAAATGGAAAATGGTTTCGAGTTCGGATTCTCGCAGCCATGGCATATTTCATACCGTTCCACCGGCGCTGCTCCCGGAGCGTCGATCACCGGGACGATCGAAAACGAAAATCAGAGCAGTTTCCTGAACAGCACATCGTAGCCGACCTGGCTTTGAGGATTGTAACGAACAATGAGGCACAATAAGACGGGAGGAGGGCCGGTTCCGGCTCTGCCGCACGATAGGATACGGTATATTCCCCCCGGACTCCACGCCACCGTCTCCTGTTCGTCCATTTCGCCGAATACCGATTGTTGACCGGATGCCGACTTCCCCCTCCCCGGTGACGGCCTTCCGCGCCGTGTTCCGGAATTGAAGCCGCTTTCGTCTGAATCCAGATCCAGGTCACTATCCTGTAATACAGTATTACTACCATAAACGGTGAGCATCTTGAATAGGGAAAATTGCGCCGGAAAAATCACATCGCCCGGGATGGCGGATTCACCGCCGTCCGCCTCCGCGATGGCTTGCTGAAATCCGTAGAAGAGGTCCGAGGTAATTCCCGGCACGAGCAACATCTGGTCTATGCTCGTCAGACTTTCATTGAACGGAAGATAACCCGGCAATCCCGTGTCCTTGTAATAGTCGCGCTCAGCGCCGTGGCCCCCGGGCGTCTCGTCCTGGTCGATGAAATCGGCGACGACGTCGGCGACGGTTTCCGCCCTGTCGTCATCGAGTCCGGTCTTCAACAGGACCTTCTTCAGCACCGTCGGGTCCGCCATATTGACGTTGATCTTTTCACTCTCGTCCTCGATCATCACATAGGCGTCTCCACTGTTGTAGCGGACCGCCCGGATACGTCCGTCAGGCTGCCAGTTCACACTCCGGGACTTATCCAGATCCAGGGAGCGTTCCCCTCCCATTCGCGCCAGCGCCTCGTTGGCGCCGCCGATGGCCAGATACTCGGCCTGAGACCTTCGCCACAAAGTGGCTTCCTCCTCGCCCTGCAGCCTGTTGTCGGCGCTTATCTCGAGCGCTACCCACATTATGAGAGCACATACCCACAACACGACAATAATTACAACACCGCGGTTATTTCTTAGCATCTGAAGACACCAGTGTCTGGAAATCCAGAAAGCCCGGAATCACGACGCGCGACAACGGCCGCGAGCCGTCAACCGGGGTCAGGCTGACAATAATGCCGTCAAAACCTGTAAGATCTCCCTCCCATCCTTCTCCATTGTCTTTTTTCTTCAGCTTCGCCGGCTCTTCGCCGCCGGCGCCGGCAGCCTGCTGATTCCTCTTCCTGGCTTCCGCTCTTTGTTTCTTCTTATCGGCCTTCAACCCCTCCGGCCTCTCCAGGTATTCAATGGAAAAGTCCGCCACATCGAGAGAAAAGAAAGAAATGGAGGGATCGTTGCCCGGCGGAGTCATTTCCAGGAACTTCGCAATATAGTCTTTATCGGTATTGAGAGGCATCTCCCCATAGTAAACCAGTCTTTCCTTCGGAGAATACACGTAGCGGGCAATTACCGGAGCCCCCCTGGAAAGCGCCTTCAGCGAATAGTTGGTCACGAGAGTCATGGCGCCTTTATCGCCGATGAATATCGGCTCGTTCTTGTCACCGTGCCTGACGGGTATCGGATCGAACGAACCGATCTGCCATGCCAGAAGTTCCAGAAGATGTTGCGCACCGTTGTTCCCCCGGTTCTGATGCCGCTCCCACAGACGGAGGGCAAATGAGAAGGAGACGCTCACCATCGCGACGATTATTGCAGAAATGACCGTTGCAAGAATCAGTTCCAGCAGGGTAAAACCATTGGCCCCTCCAATCCCCGCAAGGTTGCGGACTGTCGGGTTAGAGTTTCGAATTCCTGTCTCTCTGGGTTCTTTCGATAATATCATTACCGTTCCATGTCAATCAAAATCCGTAGATTCGGGGATGATTACACTGAATTCCAGCCTGCTCGCACGGTAGAGGAGTTCTACACGGTAAAGGGTCCCCAGGCGGCTCTCGACAACACCTATGTCCGGGTCCGACACTTCCATCGCCCTGACCTCCACCTGCGGACCGCCCTTCAGTCCCGCGGGAACGATCGATTTCGACAGGGCTTTGTCGGGATTGACGAGGATATCCTGGGCCGCGGCTTCCAGAATGGGCCGGTCCTCGGCTTTCTCATTGATGCGTTGGTTGTACCGCAACGACGCCGAAATCAGCCCCATTACTCCACCCACGATAACGGTCCCCACCAGCAGCGCAACGACCACTTCCACCAGGGTGAAACCACCGCCCGATGCAGGCTTCCTCATGGTTCGGCTTACTATCCCTCGACATCTCATCGCGACTTCAACCTTATCCAACGCATATCACCGGTAAGGGGATGAATCGACATGCGATAGGAGCGCTTCTTGTTGAAGACCACTTCGATATCCCCTCCTGACGGGCTTCCATCCGGGTAGAAGATGACGATATGGTCTCCCGTATCCGGGTCTACCTCCAGGTGTTCGGCATAAACATCGACATTGGCGGGGATAGTGTTTCCGGGAGGTTCTTCCAGCCCGTAAACGCGGTCCCCTCCTCCCCGGATGCGGAAAAAAACGACCCTGCCGGAATTCATGGCATAAATACGCGCTTTCCTCAGCGTATGGCCGAAATCCTGCAAAAACTCGCGCTCCTCCATACGCTTCCAGCCGCTCCCGACGCGCGGGCCGACCATACCCAGCAGCACCGTAATAATAACGAGCACCACTATGAGTTCAAGAAGAGTAAACCCTTGCTTTCCATCGTGGACCATAAGGCAGGTTCCTCAGAACTGGATTTCGTTGATTCCGAGAATCGCCGTAAACATGCTGAGCACCATTGCGCCGATGATCAGACCGGTGAATATGATGACCGCAGGCTCCATGAACGACATGAGCCGCTGGAGGCGCTTCTGCAATTCTCTCTCGAAGTAATCCCCCAGGTTGAGCAACCCCTCCCCCAGGTTGCCCTGCTCCTCCGCAATACGCAGCATCGTCCCGATCCGGACCGGGAACAGGTCGTTGGAACGAAAGAAGTTGCTCATAGAATGTCCCATTTTGATTTCCCGATGCAAAGGGAAGAGGGCCTGCTTGAGGGCAGTGTTCACGATGAGCTGGTCGCCGAGGTTCAGGGCGCGCAGCAGCGGCACCCCTGCCTGGAGCATCGTTCCGAGAGTGCGGCAGAACCTGGTCAGTTCGCTCTGCAGGATAAGATAGCGCGAAAAGGGGATGCGCAGCAGCAGTTGATCAATCTTCTCCCGGACCGCCGGGCGCTTGTAGGCGTAGCGTCCCCCGAAAAACCCAACCAGCAGCAGCACGGGGAATATCCATCCGTAGTCCGTTATCACGACGCCCGTATTGAGGAGCACCCGCGTGAGGAACGGGATCTTCTGGTGAAGATCTTCGAAAATCTGAGCGAATTTCGGGATGACGTACACAAGCAGCACTATCACCGAAAGGAGACTCATGATCAGCAGTATGGACGGATAGATGAGAGCGGACATCAGGTTCTGCTTGAATACCCTGCGCTGCTCCATGTACATCCCGATGCGCTTGAGGATGGCGGCAAGGGTCCCGCTCGCCTCGCCGGCGCGTATCATGTGGGAGGGCAGTTCTCCGAAGACTCCGCGATGCTTGCCGAGCGCATCCGAAAGATCGTTCCCGCCCTGGACGTCCTCCAGCAAGCTCTGGACGATCCTCCTAAAAGTCTTGTGCGTCTGGCTCGTGCTGATCAGCGCAAGGGCGCGGTCCACCGGAAGCCCCGCGCCAAGAAGCTCCGACAGATCAAGAAAAAGCCGGATAATATGCTCCTCGGGCACCGAACGAAAGCTCTGCGAACGCACCGGCTTTATCCTGATCGGATAAAGCCTGCCCGACTTGAGCTTTCTGACCGCCTCCATCTCGGTGGCGGCTTCCATAACCCCTTGATGTACTTCTCCCCCGCCGTCGCGGGCCTTATACTGGAAATATCCCATTCAAACACACCTTATTCGGAAGGTTGCGGGTTACGGCTTACGGGTTGCGAGTTCGGGTTCGCGCGGGACATGGGCGCATTCTCATCGTCCATGAGCGACTTGTGTCCTTCCGTACGCTACATCAGGCTCGTCACGCGAAGCACTTCGGAAAGCGTGGTCACGCCGTTGAGCACTTTGCGGTATCCGTGGTGGAGAAGAGGACGGTATCCCTCCTGGGAACCCAGCCTGGCCAAACTTCCCGCGTCTTTTTCGGCGATGATGCCGGACCGTACGGAATCCGTTATGGAAAGGATTTCATAAATGCCCTGGCGGCCTTTGAACCCGGTGTGCCCGCACTTATCGCACCCCTTGTTCTGATAAAGGGTCGTGTCGGACGGAAGATCGGGAATGACCTGCCTCATCCGGGACAGATCCATCTCGCGCGCAGTGTAGGGTTCCTTGCAGTTGTTGCACAGGACTCTGATCAGGCGCTGGGCCATGACGGCCAGCATGGAATCGGCAATCAGAAACGATTCGATCCCCAGGTCGCGCAGTCGCGTGATCGCGCCGGGCGCATCGTTCGTATGCAGGGTGGAGAGCACAAGGTGCCCGGTCAGGGCGGATTCGATCGCGATATCAGCCGTCTCCTTGTCGCGCACCTCGCCGATCAGGAGCACATCGGGGTCCTGCCGGACCAGGGAGCGCAGCGCGTTGGCGAACGTGAGGTCGATCTGGGGTTTCACCTGGATCTGGTTGATGCCGTCGATCTGGTATTCGACCGGGTCTTCGACGGTTATGATCTTGCGGGTGACGGAATTGAGTTTCTTCAAGGCCGTGTAGAGCGTGGTGGTTTTTCCGGAACCGGTGGGGCCGGTAACCAGGATGATCCCGAAGGGCCTCTCGATCAATTCCTGTACGATGGTGAGTTGGTGTTCGTCCATGCCGAGCGATTGCATGTCATAGTCGGCGTTGTCTTGGGAAAGGAGCCTCAGCACCACGCTTTCCCCGTAGATGGTCGGGGCCGTGGAAACGCGGATGTCCACCTGGCGGTTCCCGAACCTGAGTTTGATTCGTCCGTCCTGGGGCAGGCGACGCTCCGCGATATTGAGATTGGCCATGAGTTTCAAGCGGCTGATGATGGCGGCCTGCATATTCTTCTGCGGCTGATCCAGATCGTAGAGCACCCCGTCCACGCGGCACCGCACCTGGAAGGTATGCCCGAAAGGCTCGAAATGGATGTCCGATGCGCGCATGTCGAGCGCCCGCGAAATCAAGACGTTCACGAGCCGGACGATAGGGGCCTCCTGAGCCAATCCCCGCAGGTGCTCCAGGTCGTCCTCATACCCCCCCGTATCCAGGGTGACTCCGTCCACACCCCTGGACTGGGCTTCGGCTTCACGAGCCGCAGTCCCATAGAGCCGGTCGATAGCCGTACGGATTTCCTCCCTCTGGCCGAGGCACAATTCCACCTGCATATCCGAGAAATAGTTCTCCAGGATGTTGAGCAGGGAAAGGTCGAAAGGATTGCTCACCACGATCCTGGCGCGTCCGCTCCCCACCTGGATGGGCAGTATTGCATGCTTTCTAAGGAAGTGCATGGAGACGCCCTCCAGTAGAACGGGTTTTTCCGGATAATCCTCCCTCTCCAGCAGAGGCAGCCTCACGTGCTCTGCAACCACTTTCAATATGCGATGCTCATCCGTGACCCCGATTCGCTCGAATGCATCCATCAACGGAATCCCATTCCTCACGAACGAAATCTGCAACTCACCCGTCTGCTCTTCCGTGAGCCTCAATTCCTCATCGAAAGCCTTCATCAAAGACCGTGAAGCGGACATATGGAACCTCCCAAAGCGTAAAGACTACAAATTACCAAAACCCCTTAACAAATCGGCAAATGAAAGTAAACCTTGCAGAGGCGCCGCCGGTGACATGGTGACATGGGAACGGCCATTTGCCGCGGAAGATCGGACCATCCGGACCGGAAGTTCGGGCGCACTAGCCGACGGCGCCGTTCTTCCCATCTGAAGGAGCGCCGATACCGGATGAGGCAGTCTGTTGACGGCATCCGGAATCGAGCATCGGGCATCTGATTGCCCGCTACGTTCAGTATAATAACCAATCCTGAACAGCTTTACCACCAGCCCCGGAACATCGAAGAACTCCACCCGATCTCCCGAATCCCACACGACTTACATCCCCCCGCCGTGCGGGAAGCATCAGAAAGCGAGGTCATGACAGGAATAATCCTGCTGCCTGGCGATCCGGACGAGCCCGTCCACCGTGTGAACGCCATGGCGCATCAACTCCGGGAGCTGCATCTGGAATATCTGAGCCGTGAAGAAAGCGTCGGCAAAAGCATTATGCCTGTAGTAGCTCTTGAGGCCGTATTTTCTCATCATGCCGTCAAGGCTCAAATCCGGCTCCTCAACGCATCCGTTCCTCTGGACCAGCCACTTCTCGGCCGATACGATATCCAGTATATGTCTTTTCAGCTTGATACCCGCTTTTTTGAAGTGCAATCGCAAAAACTCGTAATCGTATGCAACGCAATGCCCTACGAGGACGCCGTCCAGAGTGTCCAGGATATGTTGCGCCACATCCTTAAAGACCGGGGCATCGCTCAGTTCGCTCTCGCTTATTCCATGATATTTCATGGATTCCAGCCTGTACTTCCGCGGCTTCACCAGGGTGTAGTACGCATCGTGAACCAGGATTTTCATATGCCGCATCGGAATGCCTGCAAAAGCAATTATCTCGTCCTTCTTGACATCCAGGCCCGTCGTTTCGAGATCGACGGCGCAGTACGGCGTATCGTGCAGATCCATCGAGGTCCCTCCCACTTCTCCGCTCCATTAGCCGGAGGGTCGTACTTTGCGTATTTACGGTTCGCGGGTCCGGCTCGTCGTCAACCATGGGAGGAGCATGCTCCCGGTTCGTGAGCGCGAACGCCGGCGGGGACGGCATTCCATAGGCGCCGGGGCGGAGCTCTACAGTTCCCGGACCATCGGCGGACGCGTCACCTTGTATTTATCCATCAGAAACTTCTGAAACGCCGCGGTCACCTTCAAGGATTCCTTGAGGATGAGCAGATCGACCTTGGGAAGCTGTTTCGTGTTGATGATATTGTCCGTTTTCTTTCCGGCAAGCACCGAGGCGGCATGATGTCTCAACCGCAGGTCCTGGAGGAACCCGTATGATTCCAGCAGATCGTGAAACAACGTTTCGCCGATGACGCCCTCCCGGTTCAGCGCTTCCAGCCGTTCCTTCGTATTGGTTACGTCCAATATGCCGGCGTCGAGGGCGAGCACCCTGGCGCCGTTTACAATGGGGTATATGCCGACCATTTTAACGTCCAACCCCCTGGGGAGGCCTATAATGCCGAAAAGGCCGAGGGGCGCCTGGATCTCGATGGCGTCATAGACCAAAAGAGTGACTGCCTTCCTGGACACGCTCTGCCTGACGGCTTCGAGCATTTCCCGGTAGATAGCCGCATCGCCGTACACCGGCCTCATGTCGAGGAAGACCGACAGGTACCTTACGTGGTTGGGTACTGGATCGGCGAACCACTCCCTGAAGCGGTCCCGCCAGTCGGACACGCTCCGGTTCCATTCCGGCCTGGAAGCCATGTAGCCTCCGGGACACTTCGGAATCCCGATATCCGCGAGAGCGCCGCAAACGGCCTCGGCAAACCCGGACAGGCCCGCATCGTTCCCCTTGTGGATTATGGCGTTGTCCTGATCCGTGGCGATGACCTCCTCCCTCCTTCCCGAACTGCCCATCTGGACCCAGACAAAATCCTTGCATGAAAGCTCGTCGGCGATAATTTGAACGACTTTGCCGGTCAGAGCATCGTAGACGGAGGAAATCATCTTGGAAAGGTCGAAAAAGTTCGGGCCGGTCATGGTGATCTTGGCAACGGACATCCGAACGCTTTCGTAGATGACCTTCAGCTTCTCGATGGACCGTGCCCTGTTGATCTTTCTATAGAGCGAGAAAATGGAGAAGGAGGGCTGCAGGTGGCGGAGGATGTCCTTGCGGGTTATCACGCCGAGCAACCGGTCCTCCCGAAGCACCACGAGGTGGTCCAGCCCCAGGTCGGTCATCTTCGCAAAGGCCTCGACGACGGTGGTCTTCGAAGGTATGGACTCGACGGGCGACGTCATGAAATCCGATACCAGGCTGGTCCGATCCCCCTTGATGAGGACCGTCCTGAGGTCGGTATGGGTGAGTATCCCCACGGGTTTGAAATCATCGTCCACCACGATGATGGAGTTGACTTTCGCCCTGTCCATTTCCGAAGCGGCGTTCCCTACGCTTTCGCCGGGCGCGCAGGTGACGGGCCGCCTGTAGATCACCTTCTCCACATCGAGCACCACAGCCGATTCCTGTATCATCGTCCGGTCCGACGCAATGCTCTTGAACGACCTGAACTGCCTGCTGATGAAGGTCGTGAAGAAGGACGAAAACCTCTCGTTCCGTACGACGACTTCCCTGAACCGCTCCACCGGCGCCATGTAACAGACGGTATCCTCGATCGCCCTGGCGGTCAGAAGGTACGGGGAACCGTCCGAAGCAATGATCCCGAAGACCTCCCCCTTCGCTATGTAATCGACGGCTTCATCGTCGAAAAGCCCGACCAGCCCGGAGAAGACGATGTACACGAATTTGCGGGGTTCGCCCCTCTTGTAGATGACGCTCCCCTTCTTGAACAGCTCGACCTCGAGCCCGGACATGAGGATGTTCAGCTCATCGCGGGACAGGAAGGTAAAAGGCTTGATTTTCTTTATGAATTCTTGGGGGGGAATCATGGATTTCTCCAATCGTTCTCGAGACTGTGCTGCACTGGAGGGGCTGCGCACCCGGCAGCCCGGGCTTCGGGTCTCAATGGCGAAGAGGCGGGGCCCTCCGAACGAGCTGTCGGAGACAACCGGTTTCCTGCTTCCGCATCTGCAAACATAATACACCCAAAGGTAAACAAGTCGTACCGAAAAAATCGCGCATCACGCCGAAATATTGGATTCCTGCATTTACCGGCGTCGATGAACCCGGCGCGCCGATTCCTTCCATCTTTTAATCTGAGCATCCAGCCCGGAGGTACATCCAGGAAAAAGTAATTGTCATCAATGGCAATGACTATTACATTCCTGGAGGTGAACCAATGTAAAGCGGCTCGATACCGCATTCAGGCCGGGAAGCCGTCTCATCAGGGAGATCATGGTCACTCACCAGGCCTTGCTCGATGTATTCTCGCGCGAGGTGGGCATGACTTCATCGCGAACCGACCGAAGAGGGCCGGCGATCTTTTGGCCTGGCGCACGATCGCGCGCACGAATTCGAGAGGATTGCGCGCGGTTCGGCCCGCGAAGAAGAGGTTGCCGTTGCTGTATAGGTTCTCGCCAAGATGAGGACCGCGATCGAACGACTGGGTTGAAGGAGGTGAAACCTTGAAGACCACGGCAAAGGTGAACAATGCAATCTATGAAGAAAATGGGGACCGATGGTGGAATGAGGACGCCAAATTCGATTTGTCGGCCCTGAGGTACTGCGTGAACCCCGTGAGATACGGCTATTTCAAGAGGGTCCTGGAACTGCCCGGCACACCCGGAAAGAATGTCCTGGACGTAGGCTGCGGAGGAGGCTACCTTGCGGAGGAGTTCGCCCGCGACGGATATCGGGTGACGGGGATAGACCCTTCCACAAAGACGGTGGGAGCGGCGCGCAGGCACGCAGTGGAAAGCGGACTGGAAATCCGCTACGAGGTCGGACGGGGGGAGGAGATTCCGTTTGCCGACGCCACCTTCGACATTGTGGCCTGCTGCGATGTGCTGGAGCATGTGGACGACCCGAGGGAAGTGATCGAAGAGGTTTCGCGTTTACTGAAGCCGGGCGGTGTATTCCTCTATGACACCGTGAACAGGACATGGATGAGCAAGTTGGGTTTGATCAAAGTCTGGCAGGAGTGGTCCTTCACCAGGTGCTGTCCGGAGAACGCGCACGTATGGGAGAAATTCATAAAACCCGCGGAGCTTGTCTCGATGATGAGCGCATGCGGCCTGGTCAACCGGGAACTGAAGGGCATCGCCTCCGGACATCGGAACCCCGTAAGAATGTTGCGCACCATAAGAGCCATAAAAGCGGGCCGAATCCGCAACACGGAAATCGCCGCAGCGCTTGGACTGGTCGAATCCGATGATTTGAGCATATCCTACATGGGGTACGGCATCAAGGAGTCGCGGTAAGGCGAGTCACTGAAAGGCGAGTCGCGCTCCGCTTCTTCTCCCGCTCCCGCGGGATTCGATTTTCTCCAGCCGTGCGTCTCATCTCAGGGTATCCCTTCTCGTCAGCCAGGCGGTAAGCACGCCCGATGCAAACCCGAAGAAGTGCGCGCTCCAGCTTACTCCCGGTAGAACCAAAAACAGTGAAAACAGCGTGTAACCGTAGTAGAAGGTGATAATCACGGAGACCACCAGCGCGAGCAACTCGCTTCGAAAGAGTCCGACGGCCAACAGAAAGCCGATCAGGCCGAAAATAATGCCGCTCGCGCCTATGTGCACCGAGTTTTCCGTCCCGAAGAGCCAGACGAAGCCTCCTCCGAGGAGCGCAGATATGACGACGACTTCGAGAGTGAGTTTTCTGCTGTAAATGAGGGAAATGGATAGAAGAACGGCCAGGGCGAGGGAATTTGACAGCAGATGATCCAACCCCGCGTGCAGGAAGGGAGCCGTTGCCAGGCCGAAGAGCCCCCGGGCGGTCCGCGGCATTATTCCATAGGCTTGAAGATCGTGGGGCAGGATCAACCCGAGAAAATGGACGATCCAAAGAACCCCTACGCAAAGCAAAGCAATTTCAATGTTTTGTCGAATTCGAATCAGCATCGGCATCTCCCCCCTCGTTCGCCGGTCCCCCTCCCCCGCTCAGTTCTCATCATCAAATCCCCGTTTCAGAGTCCCCGCTCCGCATAGTCGAACCGGCACACACACCGGCGCTTCGATCCGTCCATGATCCGTTCATGACCAGCTTCTCCCACACCAATGTCTCATGACTCGAGAGGAACAGGTACAGGTTACCTGACAAGCCTCCTGCGCATCACGTAGAGAGCCAGGGGGAAGAATACGAGGCAGAAGACCGCAAGGTAGAGCAAACTCCAAAGAACGCTTACGTCCGTGATTCCAAGGCAGAAATGGCGTACGGGCCTCACGAGGTGCGTCAGCGGAAACACGAGGGCGAGGCGTTGAGCCCAGGAGGGCAACTGCTCCACGGGGAAGAAAGTCCCGCTGAACAGAAACATAGGGGTAATGAACAGAAACACCGGCAGGTTGAACATGTCGATGGTCGGGACGACTCCGGTGAAAAACATCCCTATCGTACCGAAGGCAATACCTCCCAGGAATGCCAGGGGAATGACGAGCAGCCCCTCGGGATAGTGGATGAGCCCCATTGCGCTCAGCACGGCCTGCATGACGACGGCGGCGATGACGGATTTGGTGGCCCCCCAGACGATTTCGGCAGTGATGACTTCTTCCAGGGAAAGGGGCGTGGCCATGATCGCATCGAAGGTCTTCTGGTAGTACATCCTTACGAAGGAGGCATAGGTGGTCTCGAAGAAGCCGTTTTGCATGATGGTGACCGCGATGAAGGCCGGAGCGATGAAAGCGATATAGGGAATGGGGGTTCCCGCATAGTGAACCTCTCCCACCAGGGCGCTCAACCCCATCCCGAACGCCAGGACATAGAAGAGAGGCTCCAGGAGCGGGGGAAGGAAATTGACCAGCCAGATCTTCCGGTAGACGACAAGATTACGCTGCCAGACACGCATGAACCGCCACGAAATATCGCCGAACCCCAACCGAGGTTTTTTCATTCAATACCTTTCTTCTATTCGCATCTTTTACTGCAATATTCCTATTCGCGAAGCTCCCTGCCGGTCAGGCGCAGGAAGACGTCCTCGAGACTCGCCATCCGGAAGATGCAGTTCTCCCGGCAAAATTCGGTACGTATGATCCGGAACATTTCATCGGTCTGCCGGCCGTACACAATGAGTCGATGCCCCAGGTCGTCGTGGCGAAGTCCACCCGACCGGACGAAATCACGCACATCCTCGCCGGGCTTGTTGATCTCTATCACGTCGCGGCCCGCGTACTCGCCGATGAGTTCCGCGGGATTGCCCTCCACCAGGATCTTGCCGTGATCGATGATGATGATCCTGTCACACAGGCGGAACGCTTCATCCATGTAGTGGGTGGTGATGAGAACGGTCAGCCCCCTGGTCCTGAGCTGCTCCAGCTTCTCCCACACCTGGTGGCGCGACTGCGGGTCAAGTCCCGTCGTGGGTTCATCCAGAATGAGGAGGTCGGGGTTGTTGATGAGTGCGCGGGCAAGCACCAGGCGTCGCATCATGCCGCCGGAAAGGTCGCTCACCCTGGCGTTGCGGCGATTTTCGAGCGCGATGAATTCGAGCAGCCTGTCCGCGGTTTCCCGCGCGGTCCGGGCGGGAATATTGAAATAGCGGGCGAAGACCTCCAGGTTCTGGAGCACCGACAGGTCCGGATCAACGCTGTTGTCCTGCTGGCAGACCCCTATGCGCGACCGTATCTCTCGCCACCGGGTCTTCATGTCCATTCCAAAAACTTCGAGGCTTCCGCCGGACATCGGAGAAAAGCCGTACGTCATGCGAATGGTGGACGTCTTGCCGGCCCCGTTGGGTCCGAGCAGTCCGAAGCACTCCCCGGCGAAGACATCAAAGGAGATGCCGTCCACGGCGACAAGGCTTCCGAACTCTTTTCTCAAATCTCGGGCGTGAATGACTTTTTGCATCTGGCATGCTCCCCGCGGCGGCTCGCTGAACACTCCGCCGTCCGTCGATATCGTAGACCGGGAGAATAGACGCTCAAACGGTCGATAGGGTCATAAATCGGATCGACGAATCGCCGAATCGATTCGAATCCAAGCATAGAATACTTATGAGCGGGATGCGCCCGGATGTCAAGAGACCGGAAGACGCCGGGTTCTTTCCAAATCTTTCACCGCATACCGGTATGCCTTGCGGAAAGGATTCGGACCCCCTCGATTCCGTCCAGCTTTCCGTCTTCAGTAACCAGTGTCAACCCGAAAACCGAAGCGGTTGCCGTTATGAACCGGTCGGCCGGATCAGAGTGCGGGAGGTGTATTCTTCGGCTGAGCAACGCCACTTCAGTGGTGATCGGGGCTTGTTTCATCGGAACCCTGGACAGGGCTGTACGAACCCACGTTTCGGGGTCGGGCTGGAGAATAACGCGCCGTTTCTCCGCAAGGATCACGGTTTCCCAGATACTGATCGCGGAAATCCATAACTCGTTTTGAGGATTCTCGAGTTCTCCGGAGACTCCCGGACCAAGCCTTTCGGGTTCGAGGAAACTCCAAAGCCAGATATGAGTATCCAACAGCAGTTTCAATCTGCAAGGACCTCCCATTCCTCTTCGTCGGATGCCGGAGCTACAATGTCGCCGACTATGGTTCCGGTCCCTCGCATGCAACCAAGCCAGGTTTTCGGCTTCTCACCCTCGGGAGGCGGAACGACCTGGGCGACCGGCTCACCCCTTTTCGTGATGAGGAGCGGCTGACCGGTCCTTTTCACCATATCGACCAGGGCGAGACATTTGGCTTTGAATTCGGAAATGCTGACCGTATTCGGCATCAAAATCCTCCATGTCGATAGTTGTGGTTCACGTTTTCATTTTACTATGGTCATTGTCCATGGTCAATTAGCAGGTACGAGACAATTCAATTTACACAAACCGGAATCTACAATGAATAGAAATGAATAGAAGGGGGGCTTCAAGCGAAAAGCAACGGCAGGCTGTCGGCGACGACGAACCCTTCGGCAGTGGGTACGACCCTGTCGTCGTGGATCGAGACGAGGCCCGATCTCTGCAACTCATCGAGCACATCGGCCCAGTTCGAAAAGCTACTGATGATTTCCATGTCAACGCCGGTCCTGGTCCGGAATCCCAGGTAGAGAGATTCCAGCCGGAGTTGCTCGACGGACAGGTTCTCGGATTCCTGAACGGGCGCCCTGCCCTCTTCCAGCGCCCGGCAGTAGTCCTTGACGGACCGCACGTTCCACCACCTGGTTCCGCCGTGGAAGGAGTGCGCCGCGGGACCGAGTCCCAGGTAAGGCGCATGACTCCAGTATTTTTGATTGTGGCGCGACAGGTACTGCTCGCCTCTTGCGAAGTTCGAAATTTCGTAGTGGATGTAACCACGCTCCGCCAGGAAGCGGGACGTGAGGAGGTAGAAGTCTCGGGCTTCCTCTTCGCCCAAAGGCTGGATACGGCCCTTGTCCCTCAGCTTGCCGAACAGGGAGCCGTCTTCGATGGTAAGCTGGTAACACGAAATGTGTTCGGGATGAAAGCGCAGAGCTTCCCTCAGGTTCCTCAGCCAATTCTCCCGCGTTTGCCCCTGAAAGCCGTAGATGAGGTCCACGCCCATGTTGTCGAAACCGGCGGACCTGATCCGTTCCAGGGCCGTGTGCGTCTGCCGGGCGGAATGCCTTCTCCTCAGGAATCGCAGTTCGTCCTCGTCGAAAGACTGGACCCCCACGCTGATTCGATTGATCCCCAGGCCGCGGAAGTGCGCCGCCTTCTCCGGGGTCACATCGTCGGGGTTCACTTCGATGGTGGTTTCCGTGCCGGTGCAGGGCGCCGCGGGGGCGTGTCCGGATACCCTGGAGACGCCGTCGGGTTCTCCGCTTGCAGCGATTTCGCGCACGCGCATATTTCCCCTCTCCCCCGCTACGGGGAAGCAAGGAGAACGAAAGGAAAAACATTCCCGGAGGCGCTCGAGGAGCGCGGCAAGCCGCGGCCCGTCGAGAATGGACGGCGTCCCGCCCCCCAGGTAGAGCGAATCGAACCCGGTGAATCCACCCGTGTCCGGGCCGGCGGCATACAGCCGGGCTTCCTTCCCCGCCGCTTCCAGCCATCTCCCGGCCGTCTCGGGAGTGTGGGCCACGGAATAGAAATCACAGTACGGGCACTTGCTCCGGCAAAACGGCACGTGGACATACAGGCCGGGACTTCTGCCGGCGTCATCGTCGAAGCTGCCGCCTGCCCCATTACCGGGACCGACGAAACGATCGTTGTCGCCAATGCTACTCATTATCCGATTTGAGCACCGCCACGAAGGCGCTCTGCGGTATTTCCACGGCGCCCACCATCTTCATGCGGCTCTTGCCTTTCTTCTGCTTTTCCAGGAGTTTTCGCTTCCGCGTGATGTCGCCCCCGTAACACTTGGCGGTAACGTCTTTTCTGAAGGCCGATACGGTGGAGCGGGCAATGATCTTGCCCCCTATGGCTCCCTGGATGGCGATCTTGAACTGGTGCCGCGGAATCTCTTCCTTCAACCTGTCGCAGACCTGAACGGCCATCTCCCGCGCCCGGTCCCTATGAACCAGCATGGAAAGAGCATCCACCTTTTCACCGTTTACCAGGATGTCGAGCTTGACCAGGTCGCCCTCCCGGTACCCCGTCAGTTCGTAATCGAAAGAACCGTACCCTTGCGTGACCGTTTTGAGCCTGTCGTAGAAGTCGAAGATAACCTCGGCGAGAGGCATATCGAACACCACCTCCACCCTCCCGGCCGAAGGGTAATTGTAGCGCGGGTTGAGTCCCCGCCGCTCCATGCAAAGCTTCATCACCGCCCCCATGTATCGTTCGGGAATGATGATCGAGGCTTTGATGTAAGGCTCCTCGGAAAGAGCGATATCGATCGGGTCAGGGTAGTACTGCGGGTTGTCCACGATGACGACGTCGCCCTCCTTGAGGGTGAACCGGTACTGCACGCTCGGGACCGTCAGTATAATGGATTGATCGAACTCCCGCTCCAGGCGCTCCTGGACGATTTCGAGATGGAGCAGCCCCAGGAAGCCGCAACGGAAACCCTGCCCGAGGGCCACCGACGAGTCCTTCTCGTAGATCAGGGCGGCATCGTTCAGTTTGTACTTCTCAAGGGCATCCACCAGCGACTGGTAGTCATCGGAGGCGATCGGGTAAATGGACGAGAACACGACGGGTTTCACGTCCTTGAAGCCGGGAAGCGGCCCCGGGGCGGGAGCGGAATCGATGGTGATGGTGTCGCCCACGCGCGTGTCGCTGACCGTTTTCACACCCGAAATGATGTAGCCCACCATCCCTGCCGACAGTTCCTTCTTCGGCTCCCTGGCGATCCGGAAAAGCCCCACTTCGTCCACCTTGTAGGTGGCCCCGTTGGACATGAACCGCATCACGTCTCCGGGGCGGATGACGCCGTCGAAAACGCGGCAACTGACGATGGCCCCCCGGAACGGGTCGTAATGGGCGTCGAAGATGAGCGCGGAAAGAGGCCGGCCCCGGTCGCCCTTTGGAGGAGGGATGCGTTCCGTTATCGCCTGGAGAATCTCTTCCATTCCAGTTCCTTCCTTGGCGGAGCACAGGAGCGCCAGGTCGGAATCGAGTCCGAGTTCGTTTTCGATCTGTTCCTTGACCCGGTCTATGTCGGCCGAGGGCAGGTCGATCTTGTTGATGACGGGGATGATTTCCAGGTCGTGTTCCAGGGCCGCGTAGAGATTGGCGAGAGTCTGAGCTTCCACGCCCTGGGACGCATCCACCAGGAGCAGCACGCCCTCGCAGGAAGCCAGGGCGCGGGAGACTTCGTAGGAGAAGTCCACGTGCCCGGGGGTGTCGATGAGGTTTAGTTCAAACTTCTCACCGCTGGGGTTCGTGTACGGCAGCGTGACGCTCTGGCTCTTGATCGTGATGCCCCTCTCCCGCTCGATGTCCATGGTGTCGAGGATCTGGTCCCGGAACTGGCGATCCTCCACCAGGCCGGCCTTCTGGATGAGCCGGTCCGCCAACGTGGATTTGCCGTGATCGATGTGGGCGATAATGCTGAAGTTGCGTATCTGTGCCATAATTCTCCGTTTTTCTTAGGTCTCTTCTGATCTCCCCGGCATTGTCGGCCTCCCCCAATCTCTCGAGGCCGGATACCATGCGCTGGAATCAATGTCCGCCGGCTCCGGTTTCGGGGGAGTGTCGGAGTGAGGGGGAATAATGCGCGCCTCCCACAAACCCGCTCCGCGTGGTACATCCGCGAGTCGTACGCATGGAGCGCCCTACGCGGACTGCCGCATGGGCCCAAACATAACACATTTTACCAGAAAGGGCGGTTAAGGAAAGGGGATGTTGCAGGTATCGAGGCGAGTGACGGAGTTGAAGCCTAACGCAGCAGACGTCCGGCGGGTCGATCGTACCCTCGGGCTCGACGCCTCGGGTTTCGTCCCCGCCATGGGAGTAGGAGGCATTGGCGGGGACGAGCCCCGCCGCATCAATCTTACAAACAACTCATTGCGGCAAGATCGTCTCCAGGGGAGACGAGCTCACGGTACGATGATCTAGTCCACCTTGAAGAAAGCCTTGGCTCCCGCCTTGCATACCGGGCACTGGTCCGGAACCGTATTCTCGCAGGTGTAGCCGCATACGGAACAGACATAATAGTCCACATCCGGAAGGTTCCCAAGGTTGTCCAGCGCCTTCTGATAGAGATCGGCATGGACTTTCTCTACCGCATTGGCGAAAGTGAAGCCGCGTTCCGCATTCTTGTCACCATCATCCGCGGCAGCCTGGATCATGGGAGGATACATTTCCTTGAATTCATGGGTTTCGCCCGAGATCGCGTCCTTGAGGTTTTCCGCCGTGCTCTTGATTTTCCCGAGATTGCGAAGGTGAGAGTGCGCATGAATCGTTTCCGCTTCCGCGGCGGCCCTGAAGAGTTTCGCCACCTGGGGATGACCTTCCTTCTCGGCCTGTTTCGCATAGGCGAGATATTTGCGGTTAGCCTGAGATTCCCCTGCAAATGCGGCCATCAGATTCTGTTCGGTCTTGCTGGACATATTCGATCTTCTCCTTCCGTTGGCGGTTATCCCGATTTCGTATCGATTGCTTCCAATCCCTTGTCCCGACAGTGCTCGCATGTACGACCCGGTCAAGACCTCAGCTTAAGTTCCGATTTGCCTTACGTCAATGGCAAAGCCCGTACCATCTCGAAGGAAAGCGTGAACGTTTCCGGAATATCGTGAAAGAACGGCATCCTGCACCAGGAAAGAGTTTCATTTCCGTCGCCTCGCCACATGGTAGCGCAATGCCGTGCGAAACGCACATGAGACACTCCCGGCGTCTGCAGAGCCGCAGTGCGCCCCGCGCGGACATTACATACCGTGTTCTCAACCGAATTCCAGTGGGACATCGGAGATGATGAGACTGTCTCCCCCGCCGTTCATGATACACTTCTGTATCATGATACACTATTTTGCGAGAAACCCCATTTCCTGGCAAACAGCATCCGCTTATGATATATGGAATGCCTCGAAGCGAGAACACGAACAGGATCACGAAAGGTAATACCGGCATCCGCGCCGCCGCGCCTTCCGCAATTGCGGCGGCTTCCGCAATCCATAACCCGAAAACCGAATGATCCGGAAAGCAGGGGACTATAATGATCGAGCGCTACACGAGACCTCAGATGGGAAACATATGGACCTTGGAGAACAAGTACCGCAAGTGGCTGGAAGTGGAGATCGCGGTTTGTGAGACGCTGGCGGAGCGGGGCGAGATCCCGCAGGAAGACATCAGGGCGATCAAGGAGAGAGCGTCCTTCAGCGTTGAGCGAATCGCCGAAATCGAGCAGGAAACTCACCACGATGTCATCGCGTTCCTGACCAACGTGGGGGAGAACGTAGGTCCGAGCGCCCGGTTCATTCACGAAGGACTCACTTCCTCGGACGTCCTCGACACGGCCATGGCGCTCCAGTTGACTCAGGCCGCCGACCTGCTCGTCGAAGACCTTCGCAAGCTCATGGAAGTCATCAAGAGGCAAGCCTTCCAGTGGAAAGACACGCCGATGATGGGCCGGTCGCACGGTATTCACGCCGAACCGGTTACTTTCGGCCTCAAGTTCGCCATCTGGTACGCGGAAATGGCGCGTCACGAGGAGCGGCTGCTCCACGCGCGGGAGTCGATCCGGGTGGGCAAGATTTCGGGGGCCGTGGGGACCTACGCCAATATCGATCCCTCCGTCGAGAAGAGGACCTGCGAGAAACTGGGCCTCAACAGCTCTCCGGCCAGCAACCAGGTGCTCCAGAGAGACCGGCACGCGGAATTCTTTTCCACTCTCGCTCTCATCGGGTGCACGATCGAGAAGATAGCGGTCGAAATCCGCCACCTCCAGCGCACCGAGGTCCGGGAGGCGGAGGAGTATTTTGCGCCGGGCCAGAAGGGCTCCTCGGCCATGCCGCACAAGAGAAATCCCATCGCATCGGAGAACCTGGCGGGACTTTCCAGGGTGCTGCGGGGCAACGCCGTCGCGGCCATGGAAAACGTGGCCCTGTGGCACGAGCGGGATATCAGCCATTCATCGGTCGAGCGCATTATCGCGCCGGATTCCACCATCCTGCTCGATTACATGATGGCCCGCCTCACGCGGGTGCTCGACAAGCTGACGGTCTACCCGGAGAACATGCGGCGCAACCTCGATCTCACGGGCGGGCTTTTCTTTTCGCAACAGGTGATGTTATCGTTAACCCGTAAGGGGTCCTCCCGCGAGGACGCCTACCGGCTGGTGCAGCGAAACGCCATGACCGTCTGGCGTGAAGGCGGGCATTTGAAGGATGTTCTGCTTCAAGACCCGGAGGTGAGCCGGCATTTGACGCCCGAGGAAATGGAAGAGATCTTCGACCTCGGATATCATCTGAAGCATGTGGATACAATCTTCAAGCAGGTCTTCGGAGAGTAAACGTGCGCTTTCGCGCGACCGGGACCGGCTTCCAGCCGAGCCCGGGCCGCCCGGGAAGTCGAAGCGCAATGGTAGAATCACAATAGTGGAATGCAAACCAGGTAATGAACAGCGCCGAATGAGCAACGTCAAGAAACTACCGGAACTCCTGGCTCCCGTCGGGCAGGTGGAAAGCTTCTTTGCAGCGATGGAAAACGGGGCCGACGCCGTGTATCTCGGGCTCAAGCAACTGAGCGCGCGGGCTTCGGCCACCAATTTTTCGCTGGAGGACCTCTCGGTCCTCATTCCCTTTGCCCATAAGCGCAACGTGGCGGTCTACGTAGCCCTGAACAGCCTCGTGACCGCACCGGAACTGCCGGCCGTCATGGACCTGCTGCGCTCCCTGGAGGACCTGGGGGCCGACGCGTTGATAGTCCAGGACCCGGGTGTTCTGTTCCTTGCCGGGAAGTATTTCCCCGGGATAAAGCTGCATGCCAGCACGCTCATGACGATCCATAACAGCGCCGGCGTGAACGCCATGGCCCGGCTCGGCGTGCAGCGGGTGGTGCCGGCGCGGGAACTGACGCTCCCGGAAATCCGGGAGATCGCCGACCGTACGACGGTCGAACTGGAGATCTTCGTCCATGGAGCGCTCTGTTTTTCCTACTCCGGGCTTTGCCTGGCAAGCAGTTACCGGGGCGGGCACAGCGGCCTGCAGGGGCGATGCGTTCAGCCGTGCCGCCTGAAGTTTCGCCAGGGGCATAAGGAAGGTTTCTTTCTATCCTGCAACGACCTGTGCGCTCTGCCCTGGATACCTGAGCTTAAGAAGACTCGCATCGCGGCGTTGAAGATCGAGGGCCGCAAGAAATCGGCGGACTACATCGCCCGGGTCGTCAAGGCGTACCGGCTGGTGCTGGATGCCTCCCCCAAGGAAGAACCCGCCGCCCTGGCGCAGGCGCGTGAGTGGCTCTCGCAGTCGCCGTCGCGCCGCCTCACGCCCGGCTTTTTCGGGGACCGTCCCGGCGAGGAGGTGCTCGTCCCCGGCAGGTCGGGGTTCAGCGGCCTGTGGGTCGGCGCCGTCGAGGAGGTGCGGTCGAAACAGATGGTGGTGCTGCTTCGGCACAACCTCCGCACCGGAGACAGGCGCCGCCCCGAAACCGGCGACGACAGCGAGCAGGACGCATTCACGGTATCCGAGATGCGCTCCGAAAGCGGCGCATCCCTCGGCGAGAGTCCGGGCGGAACGCGCGTGGTGCTGCCCGTCCGGGGGCGGATCAAAGCGGGAGACCGGCTCTTCAAGGTGGGGAGCAAGCTGAAATCGGCGTCGTCCTTTTGGCAGGAGGTCCGCAGGGATGTGCCCGAGGGAACGCCGTACGCCCGGTCGTTCCCCAACAAGGATGCCGTGCGAGAGAGTTGGCCCGTCGCTCCCACCGGCGGCGCCCGTGGCGCGGAAACAGTTTTCGTCAAGCTGGATGACGCCCGGCATCTCACCAGGGTGCTGCAGACGCCGAATCAGAACGTTATCCTGACGGCTTCGCGGTCCAATCTCGAACGCATCGTGAAGCAACGCCTCTCCCACGAGCAGAGGCGCCGGTTCACCTGGTCGCTGCCGCCCCTTCTCACCGAAAAGGAGCTGGATTACTACCGTCCGGCCGTGAAGTGGTACGTGGAGCGGGGATTCACGGCATGGGAGGCGAACAACTGGGGCCATTTCGATCTCGTTCCCCGACAGGACGGCGTGACGGTCGTGGCCGGACACCGTTTCAACCTGAGGAACGCCGCCGCCCTGGCCGCCATGGCGGAGAACGGATGCCGGTGGACGGTCCTCTCGCTGGAAATAACGCGGCAGGAACTGCAAGACCTCTCCGGCGGTCCGCTCGGCGCATCTCCCATAGTGCCCGTATACGCCTGGCCCGCCCTCTTCACTTCCCGCCTGGTCCCGAAGCTGCCGGAAGACCGGCCGCTCGCCACGCCTCGGCAGGAAGTCTATCATTTTCGCAAGAAGCGCGGAATTTCCACGATCTATGCCGACCGCCCCATGAACTGGTTCGGCCAACTTCCCATTCTGCGCGAATACGGCTACCGTTTCTTTCTCATAGACCTGAGCGATGCTCCGTTCGACCAATCAGCGCATCTGGACCGGATCGTCAACGGCTTCAATCGACTCCGGGCCGACGAACCGTTCTCCCTCTTCAATTTCGAGCGCAGTCCCGTTCCCGAAAGCAAGCGCGACCGCTGAGTCCCAGGCGACGGAACCCGGAATCAAAGCGAAGGTCACCAAGAGAATAAAGCAGAAGGCTCCATTCCCCATACAGATCGGGCGGGAATGCCTCCGGGAGTGGAGTTGGTGGGAGCCAACGTTCATGATAGTCGCCTCGTCGGCTCGACTCTGCATTCCTCTCACTCCTGAAACTGAGGAAGTCGCCCGCCACATCGTGTGGTTTGAAGAACCAGCAGAAGCCGTGGCCGATCCGGTAAGATTCATAGCCTATGCCGCCGCGCGGGCGACGCATGAAGAAATGAAGATCATCCGGCGCTACGTGAGTGATGATGAATTCCGCGAAGCCTTGGATGAAGCTCCCCCCGGTATTATTGATCCCCGTTCTTGGGCTTACTGGAATTCCAAGATGGGCCGCTATCCCGCGCCAAAGCTGCCTCAACGGCAATTGGGCTGAATTTGAAAGCCTTACGTTGCTTGGTCTGCCCATAGCACCATTATGATTAGACAAAAGGGATCATTTTGTTTAATGGCGGTTCGTGCTCCCGAGCATTGGCGCGGGTTTGCGGGGCGCGCTACGGGGCAAACATTAAACAAAATGATGAATGGCCGGAAAAAGAAATCGTGTATTGCCGTTGAGAATGGTACGACGGGTGCGATTGAAGAAAAGGGAAGCCGCTATGAAAGAGGCTTAGCAGCAGCAATTCTCATTTTAGCGGTGTAGACGGCGTAGGGTGGGCAAAAGCGAAGCGTTGCCCACCATCGAATTACATGGAACCGTGCTTCGGTGGGCACATGAAGCATGTGCCCACGCCACCCGTATGTCCATCCCAACATCAAGAGGAGAATTGCTGCTCCGATTGGTGTGCTGCAACCCACAATGGCTTACAGCTCTTCACCCGTGCATATTGCGGGGTTTTGGTCGCTCGGAGCGGCAACCCGCATAACCTGGTCCCGCATGATGGTCTGTCTTTTCAACGATCCTTAATGCTCGTCATCAATCATTCTTGTCTTGTTTCCGCAGCAACGCAACCGTCTCGGCGATTTCTTCCGGGGTAACGGTCTTTCGAAGATTTTCCAGGTCTTGCATAACTCGCGCGAAGCGGATGCCCTCGGCGGCGCTGATCCAGTGCAGTTGCAGCCGTTCGGGGCGGATGCCGATCTTTTCCATCTTCTTGCGGAGCTTGTCGATGCGCTTCACGGTCCAATGGTTGGCGTTTATGTAGTGGCAGTCCCCGATGTGGCAGCCGCTCACCAGCACAACCGGCGCGCCCTGGGCGAATCCCCGCCAGATGAAGTCCTCGTCCACCCGGCCCGAACACATCGTCCGGATGAGGCGCACGTTGGGCGGGTACTGGAGGCGCGACACTCCCGCGTAATCGGCTCCCGCGTAGGAACACCAGTTGCACGCGAAGGCGAGTATTTTTTCCTCCGGTCCGTCGGCAAGCAGGGTATCGACCTGGCTCACAATCTGGCCGTCCGTGAAGTGGTTCATCGTGATAGCCCCGAACGGGCACTCGGCGGCGCACGTGCCGCACCCCGCGCAGGCAGCCGTCGTCACGACTGCGGGCGTTTTCTTCTTCACATCCACCGTGATGGCGTTGTATGGGCACACCTCGGCGCAGCGGCCGCACGACTTGCACCGCTCCTCGATCACCTCGGAGGTGATGGGTTCTGTGAGGATCTCCCCGTCGTGCATCAGGCGAATGGCCCTGGCCGCCGCGGCCGATGCCTGCGTCACGCTCTCCTTGATGTCCTTCGGACCTTCGGCGCAACCCGCGTAGAACACGCCCCGCGTGGCGGCGTCCACCGGCTGGAGCTTCGGATGAGCTTCCAGGAAGAACCCGTCCGACGTCAGCTGGAGTCCCAGCATCTCCTGGATCTTCTGCGTGCTCCCTGCCGGCTTCACTCCGATGGCCAGCACCAGCATGTCCAGTTCGTGGAACTCGATCGCTCCCGTCGCGGTGTTTTCCACCGCGACCCGCAGCCCGCCGTCTTCCGTCTCCTCGACCGTTCCGGGCAGCCCCCTAATGTAGTGCACGCCCATCCGGCGGCTGCGCATGTAGAGGTCCTCGAACCCCTTCCCGAAGGCGCGCATGTCGATGTAGAACACCTTCACATCGAGGTCCGGGTAGTGCTCCTTGAGCACGAGAGAACTCTTGACCGTGTTCATGCAGCACACGTTCGAGCAGTATGAGCCGCCCTTCCTGGCGGAGCGCGATCCCACGCACTGCACGAACCCAACAGAACGCGGGAGCTTGCGGTCGAGCGGCCGGATGAGTTCGCCCTTCGCCGGACCGCCCGCGTTGATGAGCCGCTCGAATTCGAGGCTCGTCACCACGTTCTGGAACCGGGTGTAGCCGTATTCGTCAAGGGCCGTCGGGTCGTAGGGCTCCACGCCCGTGGCCACGATGATCGACCCCACCCTCTCGACGATCTCCTCGTCGGACATGTGGAAGTTGATGCAGCCCTTGTCGCACGCTTCGATACAGCGATTGCACACCGCCGGGTTGTGCCCGAGGCACTCGTTTACGTTCACCACGTACGCCGCCGGAACCGCCTGCGGGAACGGCGAATAGACCGCCTTGCGCGACGAGAGCCCCAGGTTGAACTCATCGGCCCTTACCACCGGGCACACCTTCGCGCACTCACCGCACGCGGTGCATTCCTTCTCGTCCACGTAGCGGGCCTTCTTCACGATCTTGACGTCGAAGTTGCCCACGTAACCTTTTACGTCCACCACTTCACTCAGGGTCAGAAGCTTGATGCGG
>CAYOVG010000029.1:0-32323 GCA_964407285.1 uncultured Syntrophobacteraceae bacterium | reverse complement strand
GCCAGGGTCCCTCTCACCCCTCACCCCTCAGCGAACTCGAAGCCGGTCGTCTCTTCCATTTCGAGGTGAGCCTCGCCGGCTTTCCGAACGATTTCCCGAGCCAGGAAGTGATCGGAATGCGTCTCGACGGATGCAGCCATTCGCAGGGCCTCATTTCTGTCGCCTTCCCCTGTCGTGATGATCTCCCTCAGCGTGAAATCGCCTTCGGTCAGGGTCCCGGTCTTGTCAAAGACAACGACATCCAGGTTCCTCGCTTTCTCCAGAGCGGCCGAATCCCGCACCAGTATTCCCTTTCTTCGGCCGACGCCCAGGGACGCAAGTTTGGCGAGCGGGGTCGCTATTCCCAGGGCGCAGGGACAGGTAATCACCAGGACGGTTACCGCCCGAAGAAGCGCCTCATCGGCCTCGATACCCGCATGTACCAGGTAGATGCCCGTACCGGCCGCGAGGAGCAAGATAAGAGGGACTACCCGGCGGGTGACGCGGTCGGCAAACTGCTCGACGGGATTTTTCTTGACCAGCGCTTCCTGCATAAGGGTTATCACCTGGTTGAGGGAACTCTCCGCTCCCACCCGTATCGCACGAATCAGCAGGTCGCCTTCCATGAGCAGCGTCCCACCCATCACTTCGTTTCCCGCCGACCTGCGGACCGGGCGCGACTCTCCCGTCATGGCGGATTCGTCGATCGACGCCTGCCCCGATATGATACTCCCATCGATCGGTATTCTCTCTCCGGCGAGGACCCGAAAGGACTGCCCGACCTCCACCGCATTGGAAGCCACCCACCGCTCCCTTCCGCGCGCGAGCAGCCGGACCTTGCAGCCCGCCAGCCTGTAAAGCTCCGTTATTCCCGTGCTGATCTTGTCCCTGGCCTGCAGTTCTATGTACTTCCCAAGGAGCACAAGCGTAACGAGCATGGAGGCCGTATCGAAGTAGACGTGAAGACTGCCCTTCATCATCTGGACAACGCTGTATCCATATGCGGAAAGGCTCCCCACCGCGATCAGGGTATCCATGGATGCGCTTCCGAACCGAAGCCCGGCCGCCGCTCTCTTGAAGATGGGATATCCGCCGTAAAGAACAGTGGGGGTGGCGAACGCGAAGATGGTATAGGAGATGAAAAGCGTTGCTTCGTCGCCGATGTCTTCCAGAAAGCCCCAATAGAGCATGAATGATATCATCATTGCATTGAAAGTGAGAATGGACGAGATACCAAGGCGGACAAGCAGGTCTTTCCGTTGACGGGTGCTTTCGGATTCCGCTTCGACAAGGGAGGCGCGGTACCCGAAGCCGGAGACCCGCGACAGAACGTCCGCCGGGTCCACACGGTGCGGCAGATACTTGATCCACGCAAGATCGGAGAGGAAAAACACCTTGGAGTCGATAACCCCTTTCGTCTTGGCGAGTATCTCCTCGATCAGCCAGGAGCATGCGGTGCACCACATCCCATCTATCCGGAACGTCAGTTCCTGCGCAAGGTCTTCTTCCTGGTTGGCGTCCCCCCGCGATGCGGCCGCATGATCGTCCCGGGCCTCTTCAGATGCGCGAATTCCAGCCAGGGCGTTTTCGTCGGCGGGAATGAGTCCGGCAGACACGCATGCCTGGTAGAGTTCCGTCTTCCGGAAATCCGATGGGAGGCCTTCGGGGCTGTTGAAGAGGATTTCAAAAACGTAACGGCATCCACTGCAACAAAAGCGAAGCACCTCGCCTTCCCTTATGACGTGTTGGACGCCTGAGCGGCCGGCCGGAAGCCCGCAAAGGCTGCACGTTGCTTCGCCATGTGCAGCTTCGCCGTGCGACTCCACGGACCTATCGAGTTCGTCCGATACCGACAAGCCCTTCACGCTCTTCCGTGCTCTTGATCCCATGCATCAATCTTTCAGGAGGAAACCACAAGGCCTGAGGAATGTGCTCATGACTTGTGATACCCGAACTCGCAATCCGTACCCCCAGTTCGCAATCTACCCCTGTCCCCGGCTCTGCTGCTGTTTTCCCAGAGACCGGATGTAATGAATGACAGCCCATCCCTCATCGGGTGAGATGGTATTGGCAAGGGGAGGGTGCCTCTGGAATCCCAGGTTTATCTTGTAGAACATCTCGCCGTCGCTCTGGTTCTGAACGTAAGGGGAATTCAAATCCTTGGGCAGGGGAACGAAACTCTGTCCCACTGTCGCTTGACCGTCTCCCCGCGCTCCGTGGCAATGGACGCAGTAGAACCCGTACCGTTCTTTTCCCCTCGCCAGGACTTCGGCGGACGGCGGCAACGGATTTTTCACGGTCTCCAGGTCGGCGACCTTCAGCGCCTGTATCCCGCCCGTGGCGGGAACGCTGTTTACGGGCATGTCCGGGAATCTGGTCTGGTATGTGTCGAACGCCTCATCGTCGTTCATTCTGGCATAATCGCACGCGCACAGAACCTGGACGAGAAGAAGGGCCATTGCGCAATACACGACGGTGCTTCGTACCGGATTGGATCGCCTGCTCATTTCATTGCCCCCTGCCTTATCATTCTCTGGAACTCGTTCTCCGGTCTGCTTACATGTTGCGGTTCCGGTGCGCCGGCGACCGGACCGGCCTCCAGTTCCCCGCGAGTCGGCTGCCCTTCGGGAAAACCGCCCGTGGGCGCGCCTGTGGCGGGTCTCGGAGCCGCTCCGAAGAATTCCCTTGCGCGCTCCGTGGAATACTCCGATTGACCGGGAACGTCCTTGACGATCCTGTAATCCCACCCGGGAGGCCACTTGTCCCCGATCGAAAAGTAGAGGAAAAACCCCCAGGCTATCACCCACGAACATATGATCCCTATGATGACCCAACTGGTGACGATGGATTCGCCGCCATACGTCTTTTTCTCGTCATGTTCCGGCATACGACTTCCCTCTATGCACGGCGCGCCCGCAAAGTCGCGCGCCCAAGTGACGGGTCCGGTCAACGGAACCCGAACTCGAAGCCTCTTCTACCCTATCGGCCCCCCCAGCACTCCCACGAATACAATGTAGGCAATGGTCCAGAGAACGACCCCCGCATAGACGAAGAACAGGAACGGAGCAATCGGGTTTTCCTCGGAATGGTGACCGCCGGGCAGTTCGTGTCCCTCTTCTCTCTTCACTTCCTCTTCGGTGACCTTCCTTCGCCGGAGCGGATAACTTCCCCAGGCCATGAAAACGAGGATAACGGAAACCACGCCGAAAAAAACGGCCAGAATGGAATATTGAAAATCAAGCAAAGGAAAATAGCGCATAGCTGAAACCTTCCCTTTTCATGAGTATTCGGACGGCTGCCGGAACTTCCTATGGAGTGCTCCGAATACCCATTGTCAGCGCAACGGCCATGATCGCCACGCCTCCCATAAAGATCAGCAACAGAACATAAGCCCCCCTTGTCGGCTTCTTTATCCGTGACGACGGAGGGGGCAGCATATCATCCGCAAGCACGATGTACCTGGCCCTGCCCTGGTTCGAAAACTGCCCCGACTGAAACCCCCAGATGAAGGCGGCTATCGCGAACCAGATGCTGAGAGCGACCAGAAGCACCCAATCTATTGGAAACATAAGATCTAATTCTCCTTTTCCGGCATCAGCACCGGTCCTTTGTACGCTTCCTCGGGCCGCTCGAAAGTGCGCTTGGGAAGTTGCTCCAACTCCTCGAACGGGGCGAGAGGCAGGGCACGATACAAGGGGTCGTTGCCGCCGGGTTCCAGTGCCGCATCAATGCCCTTGGGCGCTGTATCGGAGTCCGTCTGGCCTATGAAGTAGACGGCCACATAGTTGCCCACATCCCAGATCTTTTCCGAGTGTAATTCCTTCTTGAAGTAAGGCATGGCGGTTCCCGTAATGCCGTTCATGATCTGGTAGTAGATTATGCCGCCGGAAATCCCTCTGCCTCTGAGGAGCGTGAAATTGAGAGGAGGCGGATAGAGATAGGGCTGAGCCGGTCCCATTCCATCGCCGATGGGACCGTGGCATCCTATGCAGAAATCCTGATAGAGTTTGTGTCCGCGAGTAAGATTCTCCTCGGTGGTGGGGTAGGGGTTGGGAATTATCCGCCACCCTTCCGGCACCATGGAATGCAACCAGTCGATATTTGCGTCGGGTCCCGCCTCGAAGGCTTTGATCGACTCCTTCTTCCAGTATTTTTGCCGTTCGACCCGGAAGTCGGCCATCTTGTATCCCAGGCTCTGCTTGTATGCTATGAGCGCATTGATCTTCTCCACGCCTAGAAACTCCCAGTTCGGCATGATGGAATTCGGCCTGACATACCTGGGATTGATGAAGTGCGCCAGGTGCCAGTCATCCGGATGCTCTCCGCCTTCCTGCGCCAGGTCGGGCCCGGTGCGCTCCGTGCCGAGCAGATTGGGAATATCCGTGATGTAGTCGCCTGCGCGCGATACACGGGTCGCCCCGATTCCCCAGTCGATGTTCCTGACGAACTGGCTGTGGCAGTAGACGCACCCGTTGGCGATGTAAATCTCCCTTCCCGTCTCCTCAATCTGAGTCCTCGGGCGCCAGATGTCCGAGGGCTGGTCCGTTACCGTGGCCCATGGAAGGATGATGTCGATTCCGAACACCGACATGAATATCAATACGGTGCCGAGAATAACCACTAAAGGCGTCATCTTCATGGCTTTTCCTCCACGTAGCCCGGACTCATCGCTTCCACGTAACGCGGACCCGCCGGTTCCTCCTCGTAAACCGGGACCCCGTGGAAGCTCTTGTAAACGATGTAGAGGCCCAGGTAGGCTCCGGCTACGATGAAGTAACCCGCATAAAGCCGCAGTATCATATAGACGTGAACTTCCGGCAGCAGCCGATACTCGGTTTCGCCGTTCATCCATCCGTTACCCTGTATGAGGCCCGCGGGCGTCAGGATAAAGAAGAACCCGGTGATCCCAATGAGCACGAGCCAGTACTGAATGTCCGCCAGTCGGATGCTGAAGAGGGGCTTTCCCGTAATCCTCGGGATGATGAAATACATACCACCCAGGGCTATGAACCCTGAAAACCCCAGCACGGCGATATGGGAGTGTCCTATCACCCAGTTGTTGAAGTGGGTTACCCTCTGCACGATGGGGAGCGACTGAAGTGGACCCTGTATGCAGACCAGGGCGTACCAGACCAGTCCGGCCATAACGAACTTTCCCCCGATGTCCGCGTGAATCGATCCCAGACGGCCTCTCGTGGTCAAATACAGGTTCACCAGGGCTGTCATGACGGGAATGAACATTGCGATGCTTCCCGTGATGGCGAGGATCTTATTCCATGTCGGCGTCGGGGCCTGGAGGAGGTGATGGGTGCCGATATGCGAGTAGATGAAGAGAATGCTCCAGAAACCGACCAGCGAGACGGTGTGGCTGTAAACCGGAGACCTGGAAACGATGGGCAGGACGTAGTACGCAACGCCCACTGCAAGGGGGGTGAGGAACAGTCCCACGAGTCCATGGCCGTAGAACCATGCGAGAATGCCGTCGGGAATGGCTCCCATTATGGCGCCGTGCCTCGGGTTCCATATTGCGTTCCCGGTGAAGTAGATCAGCCACGTGAACACCAGGGAGCCGAACACATACCACGTGGTGACGTAAAGCACCTTTTCCTGCCGGCCGCGCGCGGTCATGACCAAATTGTAGAAAATCAGGCCGAACGACGTCAGAATCCCGATGTCCACCGGCCATATCCACTCGGCGTACTCCCTGCCCTGGTTGTATCCCATCGCCAGCCCGATATTTCCGAAGAGGACGGACAGATTCCATACCCACAGCGACAGTCTGCCGATCCGCTCGCTGTACAAAGGGGTCCTCAGCAAGGCGGGCACCATGTAGTAGGACGCTCCCAGCAGCATCGCCCCCACGAAACCGAAAATCACGGTATTCGTGTGGATCGGCCTGATTCTGCCGAAAACCATCCAGCCGGTATTTCCCAGGAGTTCCGGGGCCGCCATATGGGTGGCGTCGATTGCCCCCGCCGTGGTTCCCAGTGCGAACCAGACCATCGCGCTAAAAAACCAGGCCTTTACCGTCCCGAATTCCTCATCTTTGAAAAGTCTGAATGTGCTCATATCCCATCGCTTCAATCAAGGTTGTTGGGTTGCGGCCGGCTAAGTGCAAGTACCTTCCCGGTGCTCGTTCCTCATCCTAGTGGTGACATGCCAGCCAGCAGTCGGTTTGGGCGTTGTTCTCTCGATGGCATGTGACGCAAAACCCCATTTTGAAGTCCACTCCGCGAAGTCTGTCCATCGACTGAACGTCCCCATGGCATACCGTGCAGTCGAATTTCCCCCACTCGATGTGGGGCTGGTGTCTGAACTTGGTAAAATCCGGCACCCAGTAAATCTTCACCCACGGGACGGGGTTATTGGTGCGTAGGTACGTCATCTCCTTCACGAGTTCAGGATGCGTGGGGATGATGTAGCTATGGCAGAAGAAACACTTCTCAACAGCCGGAAGCCCCGCGTGTATGGACTTGTCCGTATAGGAATGGCAAAACCGGCAGTTGATCTGTTTGACTCCCGCGTGCACCCGGTGACTGAATGGAATAGGTTGCTGCGGGCCGATCTCGCTTTTCGGATAGGCGTAGAAGAGGGCCAGCATAACCAGGATCAGACCGGTCGCGACGAACAACCAGACGTACCATGTCTTTGGGCGGTGAATCGGTCCTGCGCTTTTCTTCTCTTCGGGCATTTTCACTCACAACTCGATAAGTGTTCTCGATAATGAACTGCTGCCGCAGCCTGCAACGTCTACATTACGTTATGACTTCCATGGTGTCGCGTTCTTCAGGTACCTGGGACAGATGGAAGATCGGGTCCGAAACCGGCAATATCGGAAACTTGCGCAAGAACAGGAGCATGGACAGGGCGACCAGGCCGAAGAAACCGGCGGTTATGGCGATCTCGATCGGTCCTATGGGAATGGAGCCGGCCTTCCAGATGGTCGGGGCCACGAGGAGCAGCTTCTCCAGCCACATCGAAACGAGGATCAGCGAGCATAAAGCCAGCATGGCCAAAGGTTTCATTTTTATGCTTCGTCTGAGCAATACGACGAAAGGTATGATGAAAAAGCCGAACAGAACGATCCAGGAAAGCGTGCGCCACGGCTCGATAAGCACGCGCGCGATCACGTAATGGGTTTCTTCGGGGAGGTTTCCGTACCATGAGATCATGAGATGAACGTAAAAGAAATCGGCGGTAACGATGCAAAACCCCAGGATGAGCTTGGACAGATTGTAGAACTGGTTCTTCGTGATGAAATCCCCCAGTCCCATTCTTCCGACCGCCAGGGCCGACAAGATCATAAGGGCCGAAAGCCCGACATAGAAGCTCGATATGAAATAGTAGGCCCCGAAGAGGGTGCTGTACCAGTGCGGGTCCAGGGACATGATGAGATCGAATGCGATGAGAGTGAGGATTATCGCGTACGATATGGCGTATATGGTGGACAGGACGGTCTGTGAGTGCCCGAATTCGTCCTGCCCGGGTATGGTGGCTGTCCCCTTTGAAACGGCGTCCAGGTCGCGTTTCGCCGAACGGTAGATGAAGGCCAGCGCTATTCCGATCAGAAGCAGAAGCCCGGCGCCGTCGCGAGCGAAGAGGAAGCCGGCATTGAGCCATGCGGCCTTTTCGGGAACCGGTTCCCGGACCCATGAGAAGAGTATCTCCTTGCCGAAAAACAGGACCCAAAACAGGATGAAGGCGACGGGCAGGAAGGCCCCGAACGATTCGGCGAGGCGCTTGATGGGACGCCCCCACTTGCTGCCCGTAATGATGACTATCGCCGAGAAAAGAACCGCCCCGAAGGCCAGCCCCGTCCAGAAGACGAAATTGATAAGGTACGCCTGCCATGCCCGCAGGGGATTGTCCCCAAGGACGCCCGCCATGAACGCTATTGCCCCGATGACGCTGAGAGCGGAGAAAGCGATGAGCAGACCCGGGCGTCCTCTTTTGAAGCTGGCGGCCACCAGTTCCCGGGAAAGATTATCGTTTGATGTCATTGATTTCCTCGGCACCTGCTTCACTCAGGATTTGTCTGATGTCTTCCCATTCTCCATTTGAACAACGGACGACCACGCCGTAGCGGTCCCTGGAAAACCTGGGGTCGTAGTGGATCGGGAGCCTCGAGCGCGGTAGCCGGGCCCTGTTCAAAAGGCCGAACACATTCATCAATACGGAAAAGAGAATACAGAATTCGAATGCTTCAACCACGTACGGAACGGCGGGAATCGGGGGCTTTCCCTGTACGATGAATCGCCACTGGGCCGCCGTGAAGACCGCCAGACCGACCCCGCTCAGAATGCCCAGTACTCCCCCGGTAAGCGTGAAATACCTGACCATGCTCGGATTCATGTGCAGCGCCTCGGTGATGAGTTCGCTTCGCGACGGCGAATAGACCGTTTCTATATTGAATTGCCTTGCCCGTAAGGCTTTGATCGCCTTCAGGACATCATCCACATAGGTGTAGACTCCCACAAGGAATCCCTTCTCCCCTCTCGCGGCATCCGTCAATTCCTCATTGATATAGCCGGGTCCGGCGTCGGCGCCGGGATGTGTCGTCGGCATGTCTCAACTCCCTTTCTTCGGTCGAATGGGTTCCCGCAGATCTTCCTTCAATTCCACCAGGGAGACGGAAGGAAGAAATTTGGCGAACAGCAGGAAGAGGAAAAAGAAAATTCCGAAAGATCCCAGCATTATCCCCCACTCGACCCATGTCGGACCGAAATACAGGCCCCAGGAGTAGGGGTCGAACTCATGGCCGGGTGAACTCAATATGATGACGTACCGTTCGTACCACATACCGATGTTGATCAGAATGGAGATTGCGAATAACGATACGATATTCCTGCGAAGCTTCTTTACGAACAAAGCGAGCGGCACGACTGCGTTGCAGATGATCATAATCCAGAACCCAATCGTGTAGTGCCCGGTCGCCCGCCAGTGGAATATGTCCCTCTCGACCACGTTCCCGCTGTACCAGGCTATGAAGTATTCCGTGGCGTAGGAATACCCCATGATTACGCCCGTGAGCAGTATGGTCTTCGCCACGTTCTCCAGTACGTCCATGTTGAGTATGCGTTCGTATCCGAAAATACGGCGCATCGGGATCAGGAGCGTAAGCACCATGGCGAGTCCTGAATGGATCGCGCCGGCCACGAAGTAGGGGGCGAATATCGTGCTGTGCCATCCGGGCACGATTCCCAGGGCGAAATCCCAGGACACCACGCTATGAACGGATATTACCAGCGGCGTGGCAAGCGCGGCGAAGAGGAGGTACGCCGTGCCGTAGTGGTTCCATTGGCGGTGAGAGCCCGTCCAGCCGAAGGAAAGGAGGCCGTAAATCTTCTTGCGCAGTCCCGTCGAATTGTCCCTCACGATCGCGAGGTCCGGAAACAGCCCTGTATACCAAAAGAGAAAGCTCACCGTCAGGTACGTCGATATGGCGATGACGTCGAAGACGAGAGGCGACTGGAAGTTGGGCCATAAATTGCGCTGATTGGGGTAGGGCAGTATCCAGTAAACGATCCAGACGCGCCCGAGGTGGATCAGAGGGAAAAGGCCCGCCACGGACACCGCGAAAACGGTCATGGCTTCCGCGCTACGGGCGAGGGGGGTCCGCCATGGAGCCTTGAATAGATAGAGAATGGCCGAGATGAGGGTCCCGGAATGCGCGATACCGACCCAAAACACGAAATTGATGAGATAGGTGCTCCACATGACCGGGTGATTGATGCCGGCGGCGCCTAATCCCGTTGCGATTTGATAGGCCCAGCAAGCGGCCCCGATCAGGATGCATGAAAACGCCAGGCCCACGAAGACCCAGTAGATCCTCTTCGGACTCGATAGGGTGCTCAGGACCTTGTCGTTTATGTCCTTATAACTGTAGGCTTCCACATAGCTCTTATGGCTTTCTTCCATAGGGCAAATCACCATCTTCTCTGCCGGCGTCCGGACATCCTCCGCCGCGGGTATTCATTGATGACAAATCGACCGATCACACTTCCATCCGCACGCTTTTCAGGTATATGGCCGCGGGCTTCGTGTTCAAGTGTCCCAGCACCTGGTACGCTCTCGGGCTTTTTACCAGTTGGGCGATACGGCTGTCTGGGTCCGCCAGGTTGCCGAAAACAAGAGCGTCCGTCGGGCATGTCTGCGCGCATGCCGTCGTAAATTCGCCGTCCTGCACTTTTCTCCCCTGTTTCCTGGCGTCTATCTTGGCGGCAATGATCCTCTGGACGCAGAAGGAGCATTTCTCCATGACGCCTTTTTGCCTGACGGTCACATCCGGGTTGAGCTGCATGTTGAGCGGCGCGGGGCGGGTCCACGTGAACCAGTTGAACCGGCGAACCTTGTAGGGATCGTTCTGCGAACAGAAGCGGGTCCCGAAACAACGGTTGTAGACCTGGTTGTTGAGCCCGTCGCTGCTGTGATGCGGAGCGAAGATGGGGCAAACGGGTTCGCACGGGGCTGCATCGCAGTGCTGGCAAAGCATTATGAGCCAGCGCGCCCTGAGTCCACCCTCGTCGTAGTAACGCTGGACCCGGATCCAGGACATCTCCCGCCCTTTGAGCATCTGCTCCCTGCCCACGAACGCGACGTTGTTTTCCGCGTAGCAGGCAACCACGCATGCTCCGCAGCCGATGCACCGGTCGAGGTCCACCCCCATGGCCCAGCGGTATTCCGTGTGCGCGTGAGCCGGATAGAAATCCACCTCCTTATGGTAGCCTTCGGGGAGTGGCAGGTTGATGTGGGGCTTCTCTCCGCTGGAGACGGCGTGCATGTAATCCGCCAGATTCGTTGATTGAATGATTTCGTGCCGCCGCTGCAGGGTAAACGACCCATCCGTATTTGCGATTTGGAAGTCCCTGTCCGTTTTTTCCATGGTGACGTCGAAAGCGGATCGGAGTATGCCGCCGGAGCCGGCGTCGAGGTCGCTCGAGAGCAGGTGCATCGGATTGGCCGGAAGCCCGCTGGCGTATCGCCCGAAAGCGGTATGCCCCTGGCCTATGGGCATTGCCAATGTATTGATGGGGACCGAAGGATTGGGGTTAACCGGAACCTCCACGCTGCCGTGGGGGGACTTGAGCCGGACGATCCGCCCTTTGGAAACTTCGAGCTTCCTGGCTGTGTCCGGATGGATTTCCACCCACCCGCCCCAGGTGGTCTGAGTAATGGGATCGGGGAATTCCTGTATCCAGGGTTTGCTTGCCTCCCGTCCGTCGTAGAACTGGATGGTTGGATAGGCAGTAAATCGAAACGATTCGTCGGATACCCCGGCAACCGGGGCGTCGGGAGCGGGAAAGCGGAAATCGAACGGCCGGCCCATTGCGGCAGGCGGTTTCCCCATCGAATCCAGCCTCCAGATGCCGCCCATCATCAGGGACATCAGCCAGAAATTCTCGAAAGGCATCTTGGCGCCCGTCTGCACCAGTATGTTGTTCCACGTAAATCGCAGCATTTCATAGTAGTCGTTCCAGGGTATCGTGTCCGGACGGGCGAAGGTCTTACCCGTCGATATCAGGACGTCTCCGATGTGCCTGGTGTCGAACACGGGTCCCATGGTAGGCTGCAGGAGTCCCGTGACTCCTCGCCGTGGGGAGTAATCTCCCCAGGCCTCGTAAGGCGTGTGAGTAGGGAGCACGAGGTGGGACAGGTTGGTGGTTTCGTCGATCATACTGGAGAAGCTCACCACCATGGGGACGGATTGCACGGCCTTTTCGAATTCCCAGGACGAAGGCAGGTTGAATACCGGGTTGACGTTGTAGATGATGAGCATATCGACGTCGCCGTGTTTCATCCTGTCCGAGATCGTCTTGATGTCCGCGGCCCTTGCCGTTCGGCTGTAGGAGGACATCGGGCCGAAATCGATGGCCTGCATGGTCCCGGGGTTGATGCTGCACAGCAGATTTGCCGCCACTGCCGTTTCCGTGGCGTTGGGCGCCGTGAGAGAAAGGCCTTCCGCCAGCGCCAGGGGAGCCTTGGCGCCCGCAAAGCGGCGCGCCGTCTTCCGTATGAGTTCGGGATCGACCCCCGTTTTGGCCGCAATGGCATCCATGGACCACTGCGCGATCATGCCGGCGATAAGTTTTTTGCGGTCTTCGGGCATGCCGGCAAGGTTCTCATCGAGGATGGCGCGGAGCATGCCCAGTGCAATGAGGTACTCATCGCCCGGAGCCACGGGAATCCAGAGATCCGAATTATTCGCGGTGATGGAGAGCCTCGGGCCTACGAAGATGAAAGGGTTCCTGCCTTCACCGCGCAAATCGTGAAAGGCGAGGAATTGCCGTGCAAATTCGACGTTGGAGAGCCATGTCTCCAGGAATCCCGCCCCGAAGGAGATGAGGCAGTCCGACTGGTCGATGCGGTAAAAGGGTATTCCATCGTAGCCGAACACGAGCTTATTGGCGGTGCGAAGCGCTTCGTAGGAGAACGGCTCGTAGAGCACCGGCGGGCTGGTTGCTCCGAGTTCGGTCATCCATCGGTTCATGAGGTTGTAGAGTGAGCCGGTTTGGAGTTCGGTCATGAAAACGACGCGATCGCCACGTCCTTTGCTCTTGATCTCTTTGATGCGATCGAGGAAAGCTCCTTCCGCCCGCTCCCAGGGTACCGGGACGAAGGCGCCCTGCTCGTTCTTCTGCATCGGCCCCGTGAAACGGTCCGGATTATAGAGGCGGTGCAGCGAGGCCTGGCCGCGCGGGCAGAGTTTCCCTCCACTTACCGGGTGCCTCGGGTTGCCTTCGGCCTTGATGATGCGTCCGTCCCTGTTCTTGGCCATAACGCCGCAACCCGCGGGACACTCCCTGCATGTGGTGGCGTACCATGTGGGCTCGCCCGGAAGAATGTCGGGGGAGGGAGTAACGTACGGAAAGATATGTCTGGTGGTGTCCGAACACCCCCCCAAAGCGGCGGCGGAACCGGTTATACCCATGATTTTCAGAAATTCCCTGCGATCCAGATCGGCCATCATGCCCCTCTATCTACGATTCAGTGCATTCTTTGCTGAAAACTACTGTCTCCGTAGAAAATAAAGAAGTAAGTTCGACATAGCAATACAGTAGTAGATAGTATTTCAATGTAGGGTGTTTATGGTACTGGCTGGATATTTATTGCAATTACGACGGCTTAGGATTTGACTAATCTGTATTCCCGCATGCTTTTGACCCTCTTGATATTTGCCGAATATCAAGAAGGGGCGTCATGGAAATGTTGTCCCGGCTGGAATTGGAGAAGGATGGAAGCTTTGTAATATACTATTAGGATATACTGATATTGTTAGAGATGTATATCTTCGACTGAGATCGCGGCATGGGCCCGGCGCGAATTTCACCGTAAATGGCGGGACCACGCTTACACAGGCGCCTTTCTGAAACAGCAGGTGGATGGACGCACGGAGGCCTTGATCATCGTTTCGGCCACTCGCTTGTTTGGGAGGGGTTCACAGTTCTACTGTAATGAGTAATAATGCCTTCCTGATCATAAGCTGCATCAGGGTCTCTTTGTCACGGAAGCCGACATCATTCCGGATTGCGAAAACAAAATTGCGAAAACAAAATTCTGCGTGTACGTATGCACGGGGCATCGACGCCCGCTGCCAACCATTTGCTGGTTCAGCTTTTCTCGCAGCTCAACGAAACCCAAACGCACTATCCCGGCACGGATATGTGCCTCCTCTATGAGCTTGGAGTAAGTGGGGTCCAAAAGGCGACGGAGGTGTCACCCTAATTTCCAGGAGGTAGGGAGTTCTGAATTTCGTGCGGCGGGCCGTCATGCTTTGTCCTGATGAAGTCATTCGGTCCGAAGCTTCGGACGCGGCCCCCCCCCCGGCGGCGCATAGCGGAGGAATCATCGTCGCGCGTGTCGATTCTGCGTTATCCTATTGTTATTCTATCTGGTTTTTGTGACACTAAAAATAGTGCTCATCGTGCCGCGGCAGCACGGGAGGAATGTGCGGGGACTCGTCCCGGAAGTTGCCGAGCATCTCCCTTAATCCGACTGCATGAGGTCTTCTCGAAATGAAACTCGGATATTTGCTTGTAATCGTTTTGCTGATCGCCGGGTGTGCGGGAAACTCGTATCAGCCCGTTCTGTACCCTAACGCTTATTATCAACAGGCAGGAACCACTCAAACCCAGAGAGATATTGCCGAATGCCGTGCTCGGGCGGAGCAGGCGGCAGCATCCGATCCGGCGGGAAAAGTGGCTCAACGGACGTTTCAGAGTGGAGCAAGCGGGGCGTTGATGGGCGCTGTGGGAGGAAATCCGTTAGGTGGTGTTTCGGGGGCCGCAGGCGGATTGATGCAGGGGCTTATCGGCAGCACCGAGCCCGATCCCGTCTTCAGGGGCTACATGGAACGCTGCCTCGAGGAAAAGGGCTATGACGTCGTGGGATGGAAGTAGCCCCACCATACCACAACCCGGGGGCTGAACCGAAGAGGGGAGGAGAATGTCAGGCTTCCTCCCCGCACTCCCAGGTGTGGCCGCATCTGCTGCAGGTAAATGTCGTGAGTTGTCGCCACTTGCCCGATGCGCGGAAATTTCTCCAGACCATCCACAGGGCGAGGCAATAAACTGCGACATCGAAGAGCCTCACCCAGGAGTGGGTCGAGAAGAACTCAATGATCCGGCTCCCTATCGCCGCGACCAGCACGATTGTGCCGGCCGCCACGAGATGCGGACTGTACAGCCACTTCCGGACGATTCTGCCGTCCGGGGTCACCACGTATTCCTTTGTCTCGGCCTGGCGGCTGTAGCACTCCGGGCATTTGACCTCTTCCATCGGATTCCTCCCTCGGTGTCTTCAGGAATACGGTAAATCCTCTACCTCGTTTTGTACAGCACGGTGACGAGGATTAACAACCCGATAAAGACGTATTCCATCATGTGACCGGTGGAGAACAGACCCAGGCCCGCCTTGAAGCCGGCTATTCGAATCCCCCTGGGAGTGAGGAAGTCGCCTGCAAGATGCAGAAGTCCCGGCAGGAACAGCACCCACATTCTGAATGCGAGATACTTCTCGGCGGGCATGGCTATCGACTCGGCGATGCGCTCGGGGATTATCTGCGGAAAAAACCGCAACAGGAGGAGCGGCGCGAGCCACAACAGCACTTCGTGGGTCAGGGTGCGGTGTGGGATGATCCTTATTCCCCAGATGGACTCCAGGCGATCCGGGAGAGTTGCAGCCAACGTGCAGTAAACGATTTCCGAAGGACGCAGGTTCATCATGGTGGAAATCGATCCGGCCATGAGCATATGACTTATTGCATTCAAATCGACTATTCCAATTCTTGCTGTTGCCATTACGGAAATGCGTACCGGGAAAGCAGGCGATCACATACCGGAAACAGGCCTCTGGGGCGTGAGACGCCTCCATCGACCCTCCGGCACGGGACTTCCGGCATCCGTTTTCCCGATTCCTAAACATTGAAGCGGTAGTGGATTATGTCGCCGTCCTGTACGGGATAGGTTTTGCCTTCCAGGCGAACCAGTCCCTGTTTTCTTGCCGCGGCGTAATCGCCGCAACGTTTGAGGTCCTCGTAGGCTACCACTTCCGCCCGAATGAAACCCTTCTGGATGTCCGTATGCACCGCTCCGGCGGCCTCGACAGCCGGGATGTCCCTGGTTATCGTCCAGGCTTTCACCTCATCCTCTCCGACGGTGAGAAAAGTCGCAAGCCGAAGGAGCGCAAAGGATGACTGTATGACCCGCTCCCGCGCCGATTCTGTAATCCCGAAGTCCTGGCGGAATACTTCGGCTTCGGCTTCCGAGAGCTGGCCTATTTCCATTTCGAGCTTCCCGCGTATGACCATGGATTCCAGGGAGCCGAAGGACACATCGGGAAGAGCGTCGTCTTCGTCGGGATTGTTGACGACCACCAGGATAGGTTTGGCCGAAAGGAGAGTAAATCCGCGCAGTTCCGGGGCCTGCGCAAGCTCGGCTTCATGCCGGACCGGTTTTCCATCATTCAGCAAGGCCGCGCATCGTCCGAGAAGCTCCATCTCGTTGTCGGAAGCCTTCCTGCCCTTCTTCGCTTCGGCCGACAGCTTCTCCATGCGCTTCTCGACCGTGGCCAGGTCGGCGATGATGAATTCATCATCCAGGTCCTGGAAATCCCGGCCCGGAGCGGGCGACCCCAGCACCGCGTCGTCAAAATTCCTGACGACCATGAGGAAAGCGTCCATGGGCCTCATATGGTTGAGCAGGAGCGACATGTATTCCTGCTTGTTCTCCGTGACTCCCGGCATTCCCTGAAGATCCATGTACGTAACCTGGGCGTATGTCGTCTTCTTCGGTTTGTAGAGGCCGCTCAGCCAGTCGACGCGGGGGTCCGGCACGGAAACGACCCCCAGCACGGGAACCACCTGGCCGCCGGTCGGGGCCGATTCACCGGTCCTCTGCGTAAGAGCGTTGAATATGGTAGTCTTGCCGGAACGTCCCAATCCGATTATTCCAAGTTTCACTCGTATCCCCTCTGAAAATGTTTTTTTCGGCCTTTTATATTGAATTCATCCCCAGGGCAACAAAAAATGCGTGGAACCGGCCGTTTCCGGGCCATAAAAAGAAAGGCCCGGATGCTGAAAGGTCCGGGCCTGACACTGACATATATACTGAGGGCCGGAGAGCGGAGGGGTGATTACCCGGCCCTCTAATCATCAACCACAGGAGGTAATTTATCTAACTACAATATAACACGTAATCACAGGATGGAAAAGCTCCGGTTCGAAGAAAATCGTTTTTCCTTCCTACCGCATAATTCACTATAGTTCACTGTAAACCGCGCTGCAGGTCCTCAATCGCTGTAGTATGGCGGGCTGCTCGGCGTAAGTCCCACTCCGGAGGTTCCACCGGCGCTTTTTTCAAGATTTCGCGTCCAGCAGGGGCTCCGTCAGCTTCGTGATATGACCGGCGACGGCGAGTGAAGAAGTGGCCGCCGGCGAGGGCGCATTGAGCACATGAACCATGTTCTTGTCGCGCATTATGACGAAATCGTCGATGAGGTCGCCGGCATTCCCCACGGCCTGCGCTCTGACTCCGGCCCCTCCCGGAACGAGATCGCGGGCGGCGATTTCGGGCGTCAGTTTCCGGAGGCTTTGGACAAACCGGTTTTTGGAGAAGGAGCGGATCGTGTCCTTCAGCCCTTCAAGCCAGTAGCGCCGCGCCATCCGCCGGAATCCGGGATAGGACAGCGTCCCCAGAAGCTCCGCCGGATCCATATCCGTTCTGCGGTAACCTTCACGGCGCCACGCCAGGACCGCGTTGGGTCCCGCCTCGACCTCGTTGTCGATCATGCGTGTGAAGTGGACCCCCAGGAACGGAAACCTCGGGTCGGGGACCGGATAAATGAGGTTCTTCACCATGTGTCTGCTCTCCGGCTTCAACCGGTAGTACTCCCCGCGAAAGGGAATGATCGAGCACGGAGGTTCCATCCCGGAGAACCGTGCAACGATATCGGAATAGAGTCCGGCGCAGTTGATGCCGACCCGCGCCGAAACGACCCCTCGATTCGTCTCCACGTGGATGCCGTCACTCCCTTTCCCGATGCCCGTCACGCGATGGTTGAGCAAGACCCGGCCGCCCGCTTTCCTGAACTTATCCGCGAAAGCGCACGCCACCTGCCTGAAGTTGACGATCCCGGTAGTAGGGACCACCATGCCCGCAAGACACTCGACATGGGGTTCGATTTCCCTGATCCTTTCCGGTCCGACCAGTTCCAGGCCGGGGATGCCGTTTTCTCTGCCCCGCTCGTAAAGAGCATGCAGCCTCGGGATTTCCTCCGGTTGCACGGCGACCACCACCTTCCCGCAAAGGTCGTAAGGTATGCCGTTCTCCCGGCAGAAACTCACCAGTTCCTTCGCGCCCGAGATGCACATACGCGCTTTCATGGACCCGGGGCGGTAGTAGATCCCCGAATGGATGACCCCGCTGTTGTGGCCGGTCTGGTGGGTCGCCGGCGCATCTTCCTTGTCCAGTACCGCCATCCGCAGATCGGGGTGGGCTTCACCGAGCTTCATCGCGGTAGCCAGTCCGACGATTCCGGCCCCAATTATACAGACATCATATGAACCGCTCACGTAATCTCCTCTTTCGCGTTCGAATCGAGGCACGGGTTGAAATATCCGAAGCGAAGGTCCGGAAACGCTTCTCTCAGGCGCTCCATCCATTTCCGTATCCCGATCGTCCTGCCATGTCTCTTATAATTCAGGCACTTGAAGTACCACTCGGGATCGATGTTGAGATTTCGCATCTGAATGAGGTCCAGGCGCGTCTCGGCGATAAAGCGGCGCAGCGCTTCCCATTCGGCTTCATCGTCGGTGAGGCCGGGAAGGACCAGGTAATTGATCGAGGCGAATCCCCCATGGGCCTTGATCGCCTGTATCGATTTCTTAAGGTCTTCCAGGCCGTACCCCCGTGGGCGGTAGTAGGCGTCGTAGTACTCGGGACGGCAGCTGTTGAGGCTCACCCGGATGCTGTCCAGGCCCGCCCGGCTAAGACGGTCGACCCCGTCGGGGAGACTGCCGTTGGTATTCAGGTTGATGGTGCCTCGGCCCGTCGATTTGCGGATCAGACGAATGGCATCCTCGATGGTTGACGCTTGAAGCAGGGGTTCCCCCTCACATCCCTGTCCGAAACTCACCACGGGCCTCGCGGCCTTCAGCAGGTGCGGAGTCGCAATCCCCGCTATTTCCTCGGGAGTGGGGACAAAGGATATACGATCCTGAGTGGCGCGGATATCCTCGCGGTCCTGCTGACTGATACAACCCAGGCATCGCGCGTTGCACGCGGGGGAGCTGGGCAGCGGGGCCTCCCAACGATTCATGAACAGGTTGCGAGCGGCCGGGCAGCTATAAGTCAAAGCGCATTTGCCCAGGTGCTGCACGAGCCTGTTCTCGGGTTCCGCGGCCATGCGCCTGCGGGCGTTGCGTTCGATTCGCTTGAAATCGAAATGCCTTATGTCCTGCCGTTCATCAGGGTCTACCCTGACTCCCGCCGCCACGAAACGCCCCTTATGCCATCCCACGGCAGTGTAGGAAAACAGCGGAAGTATGCGCGCTTGGGGGGCTGCGTCGTATGCGGCGCTAAGGACCTGTGTATGGGCCGGGGCCATAAAGGCCGCGACGGCCTGCACGACTTTTCTCGGATCGGAGGGATCGCGGGCCAGGACTTCGAATCGTCCCTTGCGAGGGTTGAACCCGACCGGGTATCGGTCCGGCAATACAAAAAGCTCACTGCCGGGCGGCAAGGGAATCCAATCGCCGTTTTTCAGCCTTTGCCGTCGGCCCCCACTGCTTCCCGCCATTTCCAGTTCAGGCAGGTCGAAGATGTTCCCTTCCGCATCCGCGTAGACAAGGGATGGTTTATTGCTTTTCATTATCCGCTATATTCGATGACTCCCACCGTTCCGGATCATTTCTCGAGAAGCTCCCTGAATGAAAGGAATCGGGCATGAAGTTTGTCTTTCAACTGTCTGATCAGCTCGTTCAGAAATTCAAAGGCGAAAATCGTCATCCGCTGATGGTGTATCATTATGCCTATGGGTTCCCTTTTGCTGAGAAGAGCGACCAACTCCTCAACAAGCTTATTATAATCCTCTTCGCCGTTCACCGCTTTCCGCGTATGGAGATCGAGCTGCACCCTGAAGCTTTTCATCGTGACGGCCGGCTTCAGGCTTCTCGGTATGGCCATCTCCATGGAGATCCCCTTGAATCCCAGTTGCTGCAGGACCTTGATGGTCGGAGACGATATCCGGTTCCACGGCGGGGTGAAAACCGGAAGCGCGTGCTCACCGAACGTGTCCAGCATTTTCTGTTGTCCTTGTGTAATGTCCCGAATCTGCTTCTCGAGGGCGCGGTGATCGCCGAATTCCGATTTCTTGCCGGTTCTTTGCCAATTGACATGGCGCCAGCCGTGCTGGTGCCAACCCCAAAGGCGCTCCTCCAACGGCGCGCAACGAAACAGCCATTCGCATCTCGTGCCGCTCAACCATGCCGGAACCACCGCCAGCGCGAGCGGAATTTCGTGCGTCCGGAAAAGCCTGCAAAGAGCATCGAAAGCACAACTGCCCACGCCGATATCGTCCGCTCTGAAAAAAATGTTAGGAGTATTATTCCCCGCCCATTGCTCTATCGCTTGCGTCAGTCTTTCCTTCCAGTTGTCGAGGGCGGTCTCCCACAGGAAGGCAAACTGGCGGGGGCGATAGTGTTCGGGCAGTCCAATCACCTCGCTACTCGCAGCGAATGGCTCACTCACGTGCCGGTACTCCTTTTCCTTGTAGAAATAATTCACGGTATCTGCCATGAGGTGCTGGGGTGCCTTCTAACATAATCCCCCCTCCAGGGGAAGCACAAAATCGATTCCAGGGTATTTCGGCGTGAAATTTTCCTTCAGTCGAGACCGGGGGCCATAAACTCCGGTCCTACAGGAGTCTTAATGAATTTCTTAATGATTGCTTCAACTTCATCCATATCGCTTGCCGATATCTCCCAACCCGACACCCCGGCGTTCTCCTCCATCTGCTGCTGCGTTCTTGCCCCCGCGATTACGGTTGTGACCCCGGGTTGCTGGAGCGCCCACCTGAGAGCGAACTGGGCCGGAGTTTTTCCATACCGGGACGCGATCTTCTTCAGAGCGTCGACAGCCCTGGTGTATTGCCTGAATCGGTCCGGCTTGAACTTCGGGTCTCCACGGCGCAGGTCACCCGGCGGGAACTTTTCGTTTCCGGAAAACTTTCCCGTTAGAATACCCCTGCACAATCCTCCATAGACCAGTGTCGCCACGCCGTTTTCCTTGCAGTAGGGGAGCAGTTCCGCCTCCGCCCCACGCTCGAAGAGATTGTACGGGGGCTGAAGACTGTGAACCGGGCCGTGTTTTCTGCACTCTTCAATCTGTTCTCGGGAGAAGTTGCTGACTCCTATGTACCGGATCTTGCCCTCGCGTTGAAGCTCTCTCAGTGTTCCCATCGTATCCGCAAAGGGTGTCTTCAAGTCCGGCCAGTGAATTTGATAGAGATCGACGCAGTCGACTCCCAAACGCCTCAAACTGTCGTCGATTTCCCGCCTGACTCTCTCCGGCCTGGAATTGCGGCGTATATACCTGTGTTGGTCATCCCACTCGAGACCGCACTTGGTGGCGACTGCAATTTCGGGACGACGACCCCAATCCTTCAGCGCCTTGCCCACTATCTCTTCCGAAAGGCCGAACCCGTACACCGGGGCCGTGTCGATTATGTTTATCCCCAGTTCGAGAGCCCTGCGAATGGCTTTCAGGGAATCCTCTTCTTCAGCTCCACCCCATGCCCAGCCTCCCGTGACCCATGTCCCCAGAACCAGGACGGATACACTCGGGCCCGTCTCTCCAAATCGAATTCGATCCATCATGCGAACCTCCCAATTCCAATTGGTTTTACACATTGTACACTCGTTGCATCGTTTTAGTAATGGACGATGGCGAGATTTTTCTGATAGTATCGGTAGTCAAGGGTCAGGGAAATACTTATATGAAACTTAGCACTCTTTTCGATAGGTTACCGGAGAGAGGCAGAGGGGGAGTTGATGAAAATCCAGTGTTCGAGTTGCCGCATGGCGTTCAATGTGCCCGACGACAAGATTCCTCCGGGGCGAAAGGTGAGTACCCTATGTCCAAAATGCCGTGCTCCGATAGAACTCAGTCGTGAGGAGCCGCCTCCCGGTGTTATGGAATTCGATGCGCCGGAAGAGGAAGAGCGCGATGACTACGATTTCCCCAGCGAAATGATGGATGATGGCATAGAGTCCCTGCTGCTTTGCGTTTCCGGCGAGGCAATCCGCGGGAAACTGGAAAAGAGCCTGCGGGGGAACTACCACCTCAACCCGGTTCCTACTGCCAAAGCGGCTTTGAGCGAGTTGCGCCATAACCGCTACGACATGGTGATCATCGAAGAGGCTTTTGACGGGTCGAACAGAGAGACGAATCCTGTCTTGCGCTACATTCAGCCGCTTCCCATGCAGATGAGGAGGCAACTCTTCGTGTGTCTTGTCAGCGAGACTCTGTCGACCTCGGACAACATGGCCGCGTTCAGGACAGGGGTCAATTTCATTCTGAACGCAAAGGATCTGGACAAGACGAAGCTCATTGTCGACCGGGCCGTAAAGGAGCATCGGTTCTTCTACAAGGTGTTTCGGGACGAACTGGAAGCCAAAGGCCGGGTCTAAACATCCGGACAGGGAAGAGTATGGACATGGCCCTTAATAGACAACAGACCGAAGGCGGATTGTTTGCTCACCACCAGCCCGGCGGCAGACATCTACGCGTGCGAGTGGAGAGTTGCGTGTTCACGATTTTGGACCTCAACGAACGGCTGGGAAATGGAAAGATCAAGCCGGAGATCATACAGCAATTCGAAAGGTTGAAAGCGTCGTTGAACTTTGTTACGGATGACAGCGTCGATGAGAGAGACATCGACCGGATCGAAGATGCCACGAATCAACTCCTGGATCAGATACGGCTCGTATATGGAGAGGAGAATGTTGGATCTCTGTATGAAGGGCAGAAGCATTGATCCCCGGGATGGAGCTTCGGGCGGGCTTCCCCGTGTGAATTCCGGTCCTCCCGCTGCCCGCGCCGGGAAGCTGTAAGACGGATGCGGGTGGGGGACGGGACCGGCATCGCGTTCCATCCGCCCTCCCTTCACGTTTTTCACCCATGCCGCTCACGGGGACGACCCGACCCTCAAGTCTTCGCGCGCGCGGGTTCGCCCCATTTATCTCCCCTGGTTTGCAGAAAAAACGCCTCTTTCCTCTTTCGGTAGCCGCTCTACGGGAGACCGTCGAAGAAATCAACGATTCCTGTCTCCAGCGAATACTCGGCGCCCACGACGAGAAGCCCGTTTTCCTGGATAAGCTGCTCCAGGATCTGTGATCCGTGCCGCAGTTGGTTTGCGGATGCGCGGATGTTTGCACGGACTGCGTGCCGCACCAGGGCATCCCGGTCCTGGTGGGATTGCGCCTCCATCAGTGTTTCGACGGCCGGCCGGATACGGTTGACGATCGAGCGAAGGTTCGGGGACCGGCTTTCCGTGGGATGCTCGAGTTCTTCCAGCGTGGCCAGAACCGCCCCGCACATAGAGTGCCCCAGAACCACGACGAGCCGGGTACCGAACCGCTCCGCCGCAAACTCGATGCTGCCCACCTGGGAGGAGGCAACGATATTTCCCGCCACGCGGATGACGAACAGGTCGCCCAGCCCCTGGTCGAAAATAATCTCCGCCGGCACACGCGAATCCGAACACCCGAGGATGATGGCGAACGGCTCCTGGCCGGCCGGCAATTCGCTTCGACGCATCCGGTTCGTGAGCGCACCGCAGTCCCGGATGTCCGAAACGAAGCGTTGATTCCCCGCTCTCAGGCATTCGAGTGCTTCCATTGCTGAAATCATATTGAGTTTCATCCTCCTTCGATGATCTGGTATGGCGTATGGTACACCGAGAAAGGACTAAACTCAAGAGGGTCCGTATCATGAGAGGTTCGTACCCGGTAACGCGGAGGTGAGCCGATGCGAAAGGAAAGACCCGGAACAAGGATTCGCTCTCCGGGTACGATCCGTCGTCATTCCCATTGCCGATTGAATCCGTAATGAAATCTGCCGTCCGAAGCGCTTCGGGAGATCTCCGGTTCCTGTTGCCGCAGGGGTGTTGAGCCTTCTCGTTTTCGCTCGCTTTATCTGTTGACATACACGCATTCTTTCTGCATATTAACCTCACCATTATGGATCTGCTTTCAGGGATATACGCGCTTATTCGTTATTCCGATACTCTATGCTTTATTGCATCGATCTCGCATCGGTTGCATTGCGCTCCTGATCTTTTCTGATGAAAATGACGGACCGTACCCAAGCTCATTGCCGGTTTTTCGTCGGCTGAGCAGTATCGCCACCGTGTTCAATACATATGTGATCGGCGGAACGAAGGTGAGAAATCAATGGATACCCTAAGAAGATGAAGGTCCAAAGCAGATGAATGCCCAAGCGATGAAATTGAACGATGTGGAGTAACTCGAAAAAACCGGAACAACTCGAGACCAGGGGGGACCGAAGATGGCAATGCGAGTGGATCAGCGGGGAAGGGATTTGTTCAAGGAGTGGGAAGGCCTGAAGACAAAAGAGTACCCAGACTCGGGCGGCAAGCCGACGATCGGTATCGGCCACTTGCTGACTCCAACGGAACTGAAATCGGGTGAGATCGTCATCGGGGAGAAGGCGTGCGCCTACAAGGATGGGCTTACCGAGCAACAATGCTGGGATTTGCTGGACCAGGACCTCGCTCCGACGGAGAAGACCGTAAATGACGCCGTCATTGTCGCGCTGAACCAAAACCAGTTCAACGCGCTGGTGTCGTTCACTTTCAACGTGGGGAGCAGCGCGTTTCGCAACAGCACGCTCCTGAAGGTGCTGAACCAGGAGCAGTATGACGAAGTGCCCGCGCAGATGAGGCGTTGGAACAAAGTGAACGGCAAAGTAGTGCAGGGGCTCGTGAACCGGCGCGAAAAGGAGATCGCCGTGTGGAGCGCCCCGGTACAGGAAAGCGCTGCGTAAGGAGCGAAACTGCGGCATCGCCGCTATCGGGGCCTATCCTAAAACTCTCCCCTAGCTTCCATGCGGGTTCGCGGGTGGCCCGGAAACCCTATAACGGGACAAAATGCAGGCGCCGCACCCGCGCGGGGCTGGGGCCGGAACTGAGGTCGGGACGGGCGAGCAACCGGAAAAAGAAAAACCGTTTTTCGGCGACATCGAACATGGATTAAAGAGGATGCCCAAGCTTGTTATTGGTGACGAGACGCTCATGATAGGAGTCGACGCCATGAACGTCTCCCTTACGCCGCAGCTTGAAGAGTTGGTAAAAAAAGAAAGTGGATAGCGGGCTTTATGGTTCTGCCGGCGAGGTTATGCGTGAAGCCCTGCGCCTTCTTGAGGAATGCGACCGTTTGCACGGAATTCGCCGTGAAGAGTTGCGTGCCGAAATCAAGAAGGGGATGGATAGCGGCGAACCGACGCCGTTGAACGTTGAAGAAATCAAAGCGCGCGGCCGCAAGCGCCTTGCCGGACAGGAGAAGGCGAAGCCCTGACGCCGCAAGTCCTTACGCCCGCGAGTTGAAACCGACCTTGATTATGTCCGGCAACAAAGCAAACAGGTCGAACAGGGCAAGTTCCGGCCTCTACGAATGCTCGGAGAGGCATAGCGTACGATTTTTTCCGTTTCGTGAGCTGACCCCAATTTCGCCGGCATCCAATGCAAAAGGGGTTACCGAGTGAACTCGGTAACCCCTTTGATTTTCTGGCGGGGTCGAAGGGACTTGAACCCTCGGCCTCCGGCGTGACAGGCCGGCGTTATAACCAACTTAACTACGACCCCGCGATCATTGGTGGGCGGAACAGGGCTCGAACCTGTGACCCCCGGCTTGTAAGGCCGATGCTCTCCCAATTGAGCTATCCGCCCGCGTTGTAGCTACCAGGGCAGGTACTTTGCCTTGCAGCCCAAACTTGATCTTGTATTTAGACCAAAATTCGGTGAATGTCAAGCAATTTTCTTCAGTGAGTTCGAATCTCGTCTATGGGCTGTTTGTTCTGTTCGAAAATCACGGGCTCCGACGGCAAATCCGTTTGCTCCCTGAATACCGCACTCGGGTCCGACATGGCCTTCAGCAGCACCTCATCCATATGCTCCACCAGTTCCACCTGGATCTCCTCCAGGATCCTGGGGGGGATCTCCTTCAGGTCCTTCGCGTTTTCCTTCGGAATGAGGACCGTCTTGATGAGCGCCCTGTGGGCGGCCAGGATCTTCTCCTTCAGTCCGCCGATCGGAAGGATCCTGCCGCGCAGAGTAATCTCTCCCGTCATGGCGATGTCGCTGCGCACCGGAATCCGGGTAAGGGCCGAAACCATCGATGTGGCCATGGTAATACCGGCCGAAGGACCGTCCTTGGGAATGCCTCCTTCCGGCACGTGAACGTGAATGTCGGTATTCTGATAGAACTCGGCGTCAATGCCCAGGCGGTTCGCCCTGGACCGTACATAGCTGAGCGCCGCCCGGGCCGATTCCTGCATGACCTCCCCGAGCTTTCCGGTAATCGTGACGGCCCCCTTGCCGGGCAACACCACGGTCTCTATCCCCAGAATGTCGCCGCCGAACTCCGTCCAGGCCAGCCCCATGGCAAGCCCGATCTCATCCTTCTCTTCGGCCAGACCGTAACGGAACTTCGGTATCCCCAGGTACTCCTGGATAATCTCCTCATTCAGCTCGATCCGGGTTTCAGGTCCGTTTCTCACCACATCCTTCGCCACCTTGCGGCAGATGGAGGCGATTTCCCGCTCGAGGTTACGCACGCCTGCTTCCTTCGTGTAATGGCGTACTATGTAGAGCAGGTTCTCGTCGGTGAAAACCACGTTCTCCGCGGTGAGGCCGTTGGCCTTGGACTGCTTGGCGACCAGGAACCCCTGCGCGATATGGAGCTTCTCGAGTTCCGTGTACCCTGCGATCCGTATGATCTCCATACGATCCTGCAAAGGAGCGGGGATGGACTGCAAGGTATTGGCCGTCGTGATGAAAAAGATCTCCGACAGATCGTAGTCCAGATCCATGTAGTGATCGTTGAACGAGAAATTCTGTTCGGGGTCCAGCACCTCGAGGAGCGCGGAAGACGGATCGCCGCGGAAATCAGCGCTCATCTTGTCGATTTCGTCCAGGCAGAAAACCGGGTTATTGCTCTTGGCCTTCTTCAAACTCTGGATGATCTTGCCGGGCATGGCCCCGATATAGGTTCGCCTGTGTCCGCGAATTTCAGCTTCGTCACGGACTCCACCCAACGACAGGCGGATGAAGTTGCGGTTCATCGCTCGAGCGATCGACCTTGCAAGGGAGGTCTTTCCAACCCCTGGGGGGCCGACGAAGCAAAGGATCGGACCCTTGATTTTCTTCACCAGCGCCTGCACCGCAAGGTATTCGAGGATGCGCTGCTTGGGTTTCTCCAGACCGTAATGGTCTTCATCGAGGATCTTCGCCGAAGCGTCGATATCGATCTTATCCTTCGTCTTCTCGTACCACGGCAGCGACAGAATCCAGTCGATGTAGTTCCTCACCACCGTCGCTTCCGCGCTCATGGGCGACATGAGCTTGAGCTTCTTGAACTCGTGGCGAACCTTATTGGCCGCCTCCTGGCTCAACTTCTTCCTCTTGATCCGCTTCTCGAGGTCGTCCAGCTCGGATTTGAAGTCGTCCTTCTCGCCCATTTCCTTCTGGATGGCGCGCATCTGCTCGGTAAGGTAGTACTCCCGCTGGGTCTTCTCCATCTGCTTCTTGACCCGGCCCTTGATGCGCTCCTCCATCTGAATGACTTCAACTTCAGACTTGATATGGCCGAAAAGCTTCTCCAGCCGCTGGCTCACATCGATCGTCTCCAGAAGCTCCTGCTTGATGTCGAGCCGGAAGGGCATATAGGACGCGATCGTATCGGCCAGCTTCGAGGGCTGCTCAATAGTCGATACCGTCTCGATTATCTCCGCGGTAATCTTCTTGTTGTGCCTGGAATAAGCTTCGAACGCCGTATGTATGTTCCGGCGCAAAGCTTCTCCCACCACGCCTTCGGCGCCCTTCTCCGGCAAAGGCTCGGCCTGAGCGGAAAAGTAATCGGTGTGATCGATGAAGTTCAGTATTCTGCAGCGCTGTTCTCCCTCCACCAGCACCTTCACCGTGCCGTCCGGAAGTCGCAGGATTTGCAGGATATTGGCCATCGTGGCGACACGGTAGATGTCCGTCTCGCTCGGGTTGTCCGTCTTGGCCTTCTTCTGAGCCGCCAGCAGAATCCGCTTATCGGTGCTCATCGCCTTTTCAAGCGCGTTCACCGATTTGTCCCTCCCCACGAAGAGAGGCACCACCATGGCCGGAAATACCACTATGTCTCGCAAAGGCAGGAGTGGCAAGGTTACAGGCGCCGCGGCGTTGTTCTGATCATCTTTGGTACGCATCAGTTTGAACATATCGGTAATACTCATCTTCTGTCAAATCTTCATATACGGCCCGACCCCTCGCGTCGAGAGGGTCCGGCCGACTCCCGGCTCCCAAACCATGTAGTGCGGGTCGAAGACCGGAAGCGGGAAAGTCCGCGAGGGGTGAATCAATACCGGCTTCCGGTCTCCAATATCCTTCCTCATGCCGATTCCCGTCCCTGACCGCGGTACATGAGCAACGGGGATTCCTGTTTCAGGATCACTTCCTCGTTGATGATACACTCCTCGATCTCGGGTTGAGACGGTAGTTCGTACATAATGTCGAGCATTATGGTTTCCATGATGGAACGTAGCCCTCGGGCGCCGGATTTTCTCCTGAGAGCCTCCCGGGAGATGGCGCGCATAGCGCCGTCCGTGAACCGCAGGCGCACGTCCTCCAATTCGAAGAGCTTTCTGTACTGCTTCGTAAGGGCGTTCTTGGGCTCGGTGAGTATGCTGACCAGTTCGTCTTCCGTCAATTCGTTCAACGTCGCGAGAACCGGAAGCCGTCCCACGAACTCCGGAATCAGCCCGAACTTGATGAGATCTTCCGGCTGCACGTTGGTAAGGATCTCACCGACGTTCTTGTCCTCTTTGCTCCGGATTTCCGCGCCGAATCCCAATCCCTTCACACCGACACGGCCCTGGATGATGTGCTCCAGAAAATTAAAAGCGCCGCCGCAAATGAAAAGGATATTGGTCGTGTCTATTTTAATGAATTCCTGCTGAGGATGTTTTCTTCCTCCCTTGGGAGGCACATTGGCGATGGTTCCTTCCAGGATCTTCAGCAACGCCTGCTGAACGCCTTCACCGGATACGTCCCGTGTGATGGATGGACTGTCTGATTTCTTCGCAATTTTGTCGATCTCGTCAATGTAAACGATTCCACGCGAGGCTTTCTCGATGTCATAATCCGCAGCCTGGATCAGGCTTACCAGTATGTTCTCCACGTCCTCTCCGACATAGCCCGCTTCCGTCAACGTGGTAGCGTCGGCGATGGTGAAAGGAACGTTCAGAATACGGGCAAGGGTCTGCGCCAGAAGAGTCTTCCCGGAACCGGTGGGTCCGATCATCAGGATATTGCTCTTCTGAAGCTCCACATCGTCTTTGTCCAGCTTCAGCTCGATGCGCTTGTAATGATTGTGCACGGCAACTGCCAGCACCTTTTTGGCGCGCTCCTGTCCGATGACATACTGATCCAGAATGCTTTTAATTTCTGCGGGCTTAGGGATTTGTGTGGCTCGTGCGGCCTCTTCTCTCTCGTATTCCTCCGCGATGATGTCGTTGCACAACTCGACGCATTCATCACAGATGTATACAGTCGGGCCCGCAATGAGTTTCTTCACCTCATCCTGGCCCTTGCCGCAAAAAGAGCATCTCAATTCTCCACCACGATCGTCACGCTTCCTAGCCATCCAAATTCCTCCTTGGCTATATTAACCTGACAGCCTGAAGAGTTACTCCCGAGGCTGTCTCCTGCCGTAAGCTATCCCATGAAGGCAAATGCGATTTTTTCAGTGCCTGCCGCCGGCCCGCATCACCGACTTGATTCCATTATAATCATATTGCCGAATTTTAGCTAGCCATAAACGGGCTCAATTCCTTGGATCGTGTTGCCCCGAAATCATGGCTGCGGCTCTTACTCACCCGCGGCAGCCACGGGTCGGGCCAGATCCGGCCGTTGGGCGCCTCTGCCGGCCATCCCGCCGGCCGGCCGTGAGCGAAAAAGGCGTCTCCAAAAACGCGCACGCCCGTGAGCGCCGCCATTCCGCGGCAACTCCCGAAACGGCGGGATGGAAAAGGAGCGGGGCAGGGGAAGGAGCACAGGCAGGTGTAATACCGCCGCTACGTGTCCGGAACCGCCACTCGCTACTAAACTGCTAACCTGTGAAACCGGAAAGGTCAACCTTTTTAACGGGTAAGAACGGGGAAAGAAGCCGGATTGGAAAGAATCGGAAAAGGTAAGACGCCGGATGAGATTATGAACCTCTCATCCGGCATGAACTGTCGGAAACGGCCTTCGCCGTGCGCTACACCGGCAAAGCGATACGGCTGGTGATCACTTCGTCGACCAGGCCGTATTCCTTGGCCTGAGCGCCCGACATGAAGAAGTCGCGGTCCGTATCGCGCTCGATCTGATCGAGAGGCTTACCCGTATGATTTTTCAGGATGAAGTTCAATTCTTCGCGAAGCCGAAGTATTTCTCTGGCCTGAATGTCCACATCGGTCGCCTGGCCCTGGAACCCGCCCATGGGTTGATGGAGCATGATGCGCGCGTGAGGGAGCGCAAAGCGCTTGCCGGCCACGCCCGCCGCGAGCAACACGGCGGCCATGCTCGCGGCCTGCCCCATGCAGAGCGTGGACACGTTCGGCTTTATGTACTGCATGGTATCATAGATCGCCAGCCCGGCCGTAACGAGCCCTCCGGGAGAGTTGATGTAGAAGCTGATGTCCTTGTCGGGGTCTTCCGATTCCAGGAACAGCATCTGGGCGATGATCACGTTGGCCACGTCGTCCGTTACGGGAGTTCCGAGAAAAATGATCCGGTCCCGCAAGAGGCGGGAGTAAATGTCGAAAGCCCGCTCGCCCCTGCTGCTCTGCTCGATGACTATTGGAATGAGAGACATATTTTTCTACTCCTGATCCGGGCTGCCCGCTTCAACCGACGCTTCCGCTTCCGTGAAGGATGCGTGTTCCTCCAAAAGCCGAAGGACCTTTTCCTGGGCCTTGCCGTCCTGCAGTTGCACCACGAAAGGATTCTCCGCGAATTGGGTCCTTACTTCGGATATGTCTTTCCGGAGCAGGCGAGCCACTTCTTTGTAGGTTTCTTCCACCTCTTCAGCAGTGAGCTGAATGTCTTCCCTCCTGGCGATCTCGCTCAGAATGAGACGCAGCCGGATACTCTGCTCCGCCTGGTTGCGGTACTCCGCCTTTATTTCTTTCGAGTTGAAGAGGTCTTCGTTGACCTTGATCCCCTGGCTCTCGAATTGATGCCGGAACTGGGAAACGAGAACTTCCGCCTCCTGCTCGATGACCTTCGGGGAGAGCTCGAACTTCGTATTCTCCAACAATTTCTTCTTGATCTGCTCCTGAACGTCCGCCTTCAGCCTGTCTTCCTCACGCCTCGTCAGCCTTTTGGCGATCTCCTCACGAAAGGCCTCGAAGGAATCGGACCCCATCTTCCCGGCGAAATCATCGTCCAGGTCGGGCAATATTCTCTTCTTGACGTCCTTGATGGTGAGGTCGAAATGCACTCTCTTGCCGGCGATCTCGGTAGCCGAGGCGTCTTCCGGATAGTCGAGGTCGAAAGCCAACGTCTCACCCGCCTTATGCCCCACCAACTGCTCGTCGAAATCGGGATGCATGGACTGCTTGCCCACTTCGACCATCATATCGGCGGTCTTGCCTTTCTCGAATACGGTCCCGTCCACGCTGGGAGTGAAATCCACTACCGCGACGTCACCCGTCATGATGGGCCGGTCTTCGTCGAGAGCTTCCAGTTGCCCGTGTTGCTGCCGGATGCGTTCGATCTCCGCATCTATGGCCTCTTCAGTTATATTAATGGCGGGACGGCTCAACGCCAGCCCTTTGTATTCACTCAGTTCGAAAGGAGGACACACTTCCACGATGGCCGAGTAGGTAAAGGCGCCGCTGTCTTCGAAGTGCAATTCGTCGACATCCGCCTGGATCAAGGGTTTTATGTCGGCCTTCGAGAGGGCGTCGGGGTAGGTTTCCTGTATGAGTTCCTGGGATACCTCGCCCTCAATGGCCTTCCCGTAGTAGGACTGCAGTATGCTTCTGGGAATCTTCCCCGGCCGGAAGCCCTTGATGCGCACTTTCTTGGCCAAATCGCGGTATCTTTTTTCGATCTCTTTCTGGACGTTCTGAGAAGGAATCTCCACCTGCAGTTTTTTCTGGCTTTCACTAAGATCGATAACGGAAACCTTCAATTCCACTTTGCTTAACCTTTCTATCGGCATATGGCCGGATACGAATTGTGGCTGCTTATGGTGCAACAGGAGAAACTGCATCCCCTGCGGTTGGCTGTACTGGACTCATCGTAATCCCGGCCATTCCCCGCTCGGAGCATTCATCGTGTGCTGTTCGGAGGCGGGCATGAACTCCATCCAGTTCCAACAAAAAGACATGAAATGCGGCCTGCAAGCTGATACGCACGGTGTTGACAGCAACCGGTATCAAAGCATTATGGCTATAGAACCTATAATCATTAAACCCCGGAGAGATCAATGTCAAGCATTTTATTAATGCAATGCCGCGCCCGCACCGGAGAAGACTGTTGCTGCCTATCCACCCCCTAAAGGGTTGTATTCGGGGTG
>CAYOVG010000028.1:0-32658 GCA_964407285.1 uncultured Syntrophobacteraceae bacterium | reverse complement strand
ATAATCCAATAGTTTGCACCAGCACTCCGTTCTTCTTAGTTCGGAACATCCGTTGTAGAGGGCCTTGAGTTCCTCACGGGTCAGACAACGCATCGATTCGATCTTGTCGGCGAGGATACGGCCTTTTTCCTTTTCGACATAGTTTCCGCACAGAACGAAGAAGCGACTCTCCTCCGTTTTCTCTCTGCCCACCACCATCACGCCATGGCGAATCTCCTCGCCTTTTCCCTCGGTGTCCCTGATGGGCGCGATCTCGGCGGAATAGTGCGGAACGTTCTGCATCTGCTCGATGAAAATGGCAAAAATGTTGCGCGTGGTGGTCATCCCCGCGTCTTCGCCGGCCATGCGTTTCTTCAGCAGTTCTCCGATGCCTTCCACCAGGCATTGTGTCGCGGGACCGCTGTAGCAGAAGAGAATGCCTTTGCTTTGCAAGTTTTTGTGGAATGCATGCAGATCCTTCAGGACCGCGGGATGGACTGTCCAGGGTTGTTCCATTGATACTCCTTGAGTCAAGGCGAGGTTAATGATCGCTCAGCGGAAGACGCCGCCAGGCAGGTTCTCCTCCCCCGGCGGGCCAATCCTTCCGGGAGGGCCGCACCGATCCCAGCAGAAGCACGACGGCCGTCGCGACCCCGTAGAACCCCTGCATCATGCTTACGCCGTCCAGTGAAAACGCCCTTCCCAGGCTGAACAGCACGCCGGCAGTCGCCAGGCCGAATCCCGTCGGGAATACGATGGAAAAGATCATCCACCTGTAGGAGCCCGTCTGCACCCTGACCATGATGGTCGCGGCCAGGCAGGGCGGGTAGAGAATGAAAAAGACGATGACCGCCAGGGCGTGCAGCGAGGTCATTCCCGAGGAGCCCTTCTCCGCGCTCATGCGGGATTCCAGCGTCCCGCCCTCATCGGCCCCCTGCTGGAAAAGAACTCCCAGGGTCGCCACGCTCGACTCGCGAGCGGCGAAGGAACTGATCAAGGCGATATTGATCTTCCAGTCGAAGCCGGCGAACCGGGTGACGGGCTCGAGCGCACGTCCGATACGGCCGAAGAAAGAGTGGACGATCCGCCTTTCCTTGAGGACGCGCTGCATCTCCTTTCGGGTCTGCAACAAGGCCGACGCCGCCGCACCGACGGTCCTGGCCGCGGCATCTTTTTTCCCCGGTTTCAGGAAAGAATAGAAGATCGGAAAGGCTTGGAAACTGCAGCAGCGAGAAAATGCAGATACTCACGGCGACAACGATGGTTCCGACCTTTTAAGTAGTGGAGCAAAAATTTTTTAACAAAATTGACAAGATAAACTGGATCGAATAAATGGAAGTACAGCATTTGAAAGACTGTTTACAAGGAACCAGCATGAAGTACGTACATCCATTATCCGAACCAGAGTTGATCACCCTGCAAACCATGTATGACAATCATCCCTCCCGTAGAGCACGCATGCGGGCATTCGCCTTGATTTTGAGCCACAAGGGCTATGCGATCCAATATTTGGCCTCGTTGAAAGACCTCGTTGTCGCTCATGCCAACCCCATCACCCTCGACAAGCCCACGCTTCACGGCTCCGGCCAGAATCCTCTCCCTGGAAAGCCCCCGGCCGTCGTCCTTGATGATGATCCAGACCTCTCCCCCCTCATGCTTGCCTTCGACGGCCTGGCGCTCCTTTCCGGCCTCCCTGATGTATTGCTGTTCCACGAGCGCGGAGGCGACCTTGGCGGGGGTAACGAGTCCGGCTTCCACCAGGGTCTCACCGATCAGCTTTCGCTTTCCGAGCACGCTTTCGAGGGCGCCGGGGTCCACGTCTCCGCGCCTCACCAGGATCTGGCCGAGTTTCTCCGTCTCCTGGTCGTCTCCCCACCTGGAACTCTCATCGAGCACGCCGATATCGATTTCGCTGCCGTCTTCAACGAACATGAAAACATCGCGCACGGCTCCGATATCACGGTCCGAAATAAGGACCAGGTCCCAGTAGCAGTACATGATCTCGGGATCTATCCGGTCCAGGTCCGGAATTGATTCGAGATGGGCGAAAGCCGCCAGTTCGCCCATTTCGCGCATTTCGTCGAGCAACCGGATGGGATTCGCGCCCGTCTTGAGAATGTCGGGGCCGGGACGGAATCGAATCCGGTAATAGGATTTCTTCCCGGGTTTATCGACCCTTTCCGCCGGTTGCGCTTTGGAGGGAGGAGATTCGGAGCGGCGCGAGGGTTCGCCCCCGTCATTCCCGGATGCAAGCTTCCTTAAGGACTCGACCACTTCCGCAATCCGCCGGTCGTCCGCCCGCCCCTCTCCGCAGCCGGCGTTGTCGAGCATGGAACGGATGATGTCGCACGCGGTAAGGCTCAATTCCACGAGGGGTTTCGTGAGGACAATCTTGCGGTCCCGCACGAGATCGAACACGGTTTCCACCTCGTGGGTGAATTTCGCTACCCGCTCGAACCCGAACATCGCTCCGGAGCCTTTGATCGTATGCAGCGCACGGAATGTCCTTCGCACCAGGGCCTCGTCGTCGGGCATCTTCTCGAGTTCGACCAGGTACGTTTCCATCTTCCCGAGGAGTTCATAGGCTTCTTCTTTAGATACCGCTGCAAAGGAATCGTTCATTCAGGCGCCCCGATTCGTTGTTGTAGTTTTGAAGTCCATTATTGCCGTCATTCCGTTCAATCGCTTCCTCTCCGGTACACCGCCGGCATCACGTACTCATAGGGATTGCGCTCTCTACCCAGGCTTTCGGCATGCCCCACAAACAGGTACCCGCCGGGCGCCGTATGACGATGGAACCTTTCCACCAGCCGGTTCCGCGTGGGTTGATCGAAGTAGATCATCACATTGCGGCAGAAGACAATGTGGAACGGTTTCTTGAACGGGTACCGCTCATTCATGAGGTTGAAACGGCGAAAGGTCGCCTCGCGAACGACCCTTTCGTGAATTGCCCAGTTTCCGTCTCCCGCGGGTTTGAAGTACTTGTTCCGCAGGGCCGGCGGCAGCAAGGCGAGACGCTCCCCCGGATAGAGCCCTTCCCTGGCGAATGCGAGCGCCTGCTCGGAAATGTCCGTGGCCAGCACCCCGGCATCCCAGGATTCGTACGCCGTCCCGAAGTGCTCCAGCATCAGCATGACCAGCGTGTAAGGCTCCTCGCCTGTCGAACAGCCGGCGCACCACACGCGCAGGTCACGGGAGTTCGCGGCATCCAGCGCCCGCTTCACCTGGGGAAGCGCCGTCTTCGTGAAAAAGTCGAAATGGGCCTTCTCACGGTAGAAAAAGGTATGATTTGTCGAAATCCGGTTGGCCAACTCCAGCAGAGCCTGCCGGGTATGATCCGACAAAACGTATTTGCAGTATTCCCTGAAGCTTCGAAAGCCCTTGAGTTGTATGAGCTTGTGCAGCCGTCCGATAACGAGGGAGCGCTTCTGCTCGGTGAGATTGATGCCGAACCGCTCGTACACCAGCATTCTGATGGTATTGAACTCTTTGTCCGAAAGAGTGACCGTCGATAACGGGACCGTAGTGGAGGAGGCGGTCTCTAACTCCGCAATCATAGCTATTCCCCGGATCGGGCCGGCGTCAGACATACCAATCCGTAGCGCGCACATGCTCTACCCTGGCGACAAAAGCTTCGCCGGTGGAAGCATTGAAGACAATCTTTCTGCCGTACGCGCCGCCCACGTCCATACCACCGACACCGACACCCAGCTTATTCAAGATCTCGATTCCGACCCGCACATTGCTTTCGCTAAGCCCTTCCACGTAGCGGACGTTTTCTCTGTTCACGGCGCCGCCGTACAGGCCGGCCTCGAGATTCTCTATTCCGGAGCCGCCGGCAAGGCACATATCGACCAGACTCACGATGGCCGGACATGCGTAAAGCGCCGTGGAGGCGTTCCCCTGGCGGTAGGGCCGGACGTAATGGCCCATTCCACCCCGCCTGAGCGCCTTGTCGAAAAGGGTGACGACCACACCGGAGGCCACGACGGCCGATAACAAGGCAGGCCGCCCCGGAAGGTAAACGTGTCCCGGCTGCAAGAAAATGTCGTTGACAGCGACCTGGTGCTCAGCCATCGATCCATCAAATCCTCATGCCGGTTCCAACGGGTCGGCAGTGCTTCTGCTTGTATTGATTACATCGATCTTGAAAGACGAGGAAATGAAAAGCGCTCTGTTCTCCCGCCGGCGGACAGCTAAGCATGGGACAGTGTAAATGCCCGGCCAAGGTTCATCCCGTCGGCGATCATGTGATAGAGGTCCTTTCTGATATTCTCGATTGCAATACGCCCTCCTTGAAGAGCGACTCTCTTGTAGAAGAGCAACAGCACGCCGATGCCCGCGCTCCCAATGTAATCCACGGACCTGAAATCGAAAACGATCTGCTTCGTCGAGGCGACATCCACCCCTTTCAAGTAACTGTCGAGTTCTTCCGCGCCGACTGCGTTGATGCTTCCCGTAACGGTGATACGCAATCTATCAGCCTCTGCTACCGATTTGATTTCCATTCCTCAGCCCTCCTTGCGCTGTGCGTCGCTTTTCCTTTCATAAGTCGGATCGATCACCCGTCCAACAGTAAAGGATCATCTAAAGTCGTCATAATACCACGGAAAGATCTCGTTTCAAAACGAGATCTTCGAAAAGGCGCAGGAGCATTGTGCAAAACGCAGTAACGCTTAAGCCGTCGCCCCCGCGAAAGCGTGGGGCCGGAGAACGTTGAAAAGCCCGGATTCCCGCGCCGGCGCGGGAATGACGATGAGTCCTTTCAAGTGTTGCCTCAAATACATGATCTATGAACCATGTCGGCGGAGGACTTCGCTATTTGCCGTCCAGGAAAGAAAGGTCCGATATTCGGGAAGGGAAAAACCGGTGAGAATGGTAGAAGTGAAGAGAACCCGACACAAGCTGCCGGGCGCCGGGAAAAAACGTGCTCAACCCGGCATCCGGCATTCAAATTCTTCTTCCAATGAATCAACGCCCCCGGAAGACTATCAAGCCAACTGCCACTCCAGCCGTTCAGTCCGGCGGACATAATCGTCGTACGCCATTCTGTGCTCCGCCCGCAGGAGGTCGTTTATGGTTTTCACCGGATTGAACGTGATGCGGGGAACTTCAACGAAGATCGTGATCCAGTCGGACATGGCTCCATTCCAAAGCCCTGGCAGCTCCAACGCCTTGAGGTCTCTGCCGTTGATGGACTTCTCACTGATGAAGACGGCCTCTTCATCGACAAATTGCATCAGATCGAAAGGCTTCCCATCGCAATCCCTTACCGCGCACACCAGGTCGACGGGATTGAAATGGGTCGAGGACATCCAGATGGACCGCTGCTGCCGAGAACTGAAATCCACCTGGGCCTTCTCCACGATCTGGAGCGACGGCAGGCCTTCCTTCCCCGTAGTCCAAAAAGGGGCGCCACCCGGTTCGCCGGCGTTTTCCACAACACCGCACACCCTGATGGGACGGTTCAATTTGCCGATCAGGAAACTCCTTCTATCTTCCGGGAGCCACAGAGCGAAGTCCGGAGGCAACTCGATGAGAAGCTCTCGTGACGCGAACGCGGCCGCATCCTCCATCAGTTTCGGGGAGTCCTCCGTCTTCAAGCGCCGGACGTAGTAGTGGACGGTCTTCTCCACTTCACGCAAGTATCCCCCGAGAACTTTCTTCCACGAGCAGGTCGGCTCCTTGAGGGGATCGATGACCACATTGTCGATATTTTTGATGTACACCAGGTCCGCCCCGAGTTCGTTCAGATTCTCCAGCAGCGCTCCGTGTCCTCCCGGCCTGAAGACAATGCTTCCGTCTCCGTCCCTGAAAGGGATGTTGCTCAAATCGACGGCGACGGTATCCGTCGAGCGCCTCTGGCACGAGAATGTAATCTCGAAGCGAACCGTGTGCTCCTTCTCGTACAGCGGGCGCACCATATCGCACAACGAACGGAACCTGTCCTCATGTTCGGGAGAAACCGTAAAGTGGAGCCGGCAGTTCCCGTCCCTGTCGCGTACATAGTGGACCGATTCGACGAGGTGCTCCTCAAATGCGGTACGGCACCCCGAAGGATACTTGTGAAACTTCAACAGTCCCTTCGGAAGGCTCCCGCAGCCGAGACCGCGGTTCATCACCAGGTACTCCATGATGTCGCGGAAATGCCCCTTCCCGATGAGTTCGTTCAAATCCACCTTGTCCATGGCCATCGATTCCCTCAGGTCGTCGAAAAAGGCGAATTCCCTGATCTCCTCCATACACTGCAACAGGTCTCTCGCAAACGGGTCCCCGTCATCCGCCCGTTTCTTCACATCTTCACGCGTCATCGGAAGCGACCGGTCACAGAACCGCAAAATAGCCTGAAACATGCGCGTTGCAGCCCCCGAAGCCGGGACGAACTTCGTAAACCGTCCTTCCTCGGACGCATCCCGCTGGATAAGCGCATATCCTTCCATATCTTCCGGGGAAATGGTCCTGATCCCATCATTGACGGTACACGGTCTGGCAAGGTTGACATAACAGGATGATTTTCGAAAGATCTCAATCTGTTTCAATACACGAGCCGTTTCAATATTCAGGGACTTCATCAGACCAAGATCAGCTTCAGTAAAAATAAAACCCTTCATCAAAACCTCCCGAAGCGACGGATCATTGGGGATTTGCCGGAAACAGTCAGCCAGCGGATGAAGTTCGACCAATGATCATCCGAGGATTTCCGAGCCCTCCCCACGGGACAAACCAACCCGGCCCTGGAGCCGTGGCAGCTTATATAAAACAGGGCGTCGAAGCCGTGCCGCGCAAGTCGCATCACACACCTCAGAACGCCTGGCCAATGCTGAAATGAATCTGGTAATGAGTGAAGTATTGATGATCGGGCGGATTCAACTGATATCCGAGATCCAGCCGCAGAGGACCGACGGGAGTAGCGTAGCGCACGCCACATCCGGCGGTATAGCGCAGATCATCCCAGAGAATATGGTAGCTGTCCTCATAGACGTTCCCCCAATCGAAAAACAGGACCCCTTCGATCGGCTTCCTCCAAATGGGGAGAGGAAAGCGCCAATCCAGGTTGCCCTCGAGAAGAGTGAGTCCGCCAATGGGTTCTCCATCGCCGTCAAGCGGCCCGAGCCGTTCATAGGGATAACCACGCACGCTGTTGCTGCCTCCGGCAAAAAATCGCTTGAAGATCGGAATGCCCCGAGTGTTCTCGAGTTCCGTGATTCCGCCCCATTTGACTCTGAGCGCCAGTACTCCGTAATCGCTGACAGGCAGAAACCCTCGACCTTCAAGGCTGAGTTTAATGTAATCCACCTCCGACCCCAGCGCAATGCCCGCCCACTCCAGGGCCTGAGCCAAACGAAAGCCCCGCCTCGTATTTACGGGATCATCCACATTATCCCAGGACACGCCTCCCACCACGGAAGAAACGAAGTACTCCTCGTTCTCCCGGTCCAGTGGAGTCAACACATCCTTTTGAGGATCGATCGAAAGCAACCGGTTCGCTTCCAGGCTGTAACCCGCATACGGGGTCACCCGGTCCGTCCAGTTGTACTTGATACGAGGCGTTATGAAGAACTTCCTGTTTTCGAAGGAAGCTTCGTCTTCATGGGCGAATCCGACGTCGGTGGTAAAACTGCTCCGCATATCCGGAAAATAGGGCTGGAGAAAGTTCCCCTCGAGCACCTGTCCCAGTGAAGAGGCCTTGGCGTTGACCTGCAACCGCCTTCCATCACCCAGGAAATCGCGTATCTCCCACTGGACCTTTCCGCGCAATTTCTCTTCCGTACCGTATCCCACGCCGACACGAACGGTCTGCTTCTTCGCCTCCTTGACGAGAATACGAACGGGCAGTTCCGTAGCGTCCCCTTCCATATTCCCGACGCTGACGTCAACGAACATGAACAGCCGCAGATTGAACAGCTTCCTCTGACTTTCCGCAACCTTCGACGCGTCGAAGCGCTCTCCGCGCCGGAAAGTCAGCTCCCGGAGAATAACCTCCTTTTCCGTGCGCCTGTTTCCCTCGATGGTGACCGGCCCGAAACTGCATACGGGCCCGGTCGTTACATCCATGGAAACTTCGGCCCGGTTGGCGCGCTTATTCAACTGCGCCCCGAGGTCCACACGCGCCTTGGGATAGCCCCGGTCGGCCAGCATATCGAGAACGCCGCTCTCACAGTCGTGGTAAGCGCCGGTAGTGAATCGGTCCCGCGGCTTGAGCGGCAGCAGCGAACGCAACTCTTCACAAAGAGAACCATCGGACCTGCCGTCCACCCGCAGATATACTTCCGATACGGTCATAGCCGGCCCCTCTTCCACCTCGATCGTGATACGAACATCGCGGCTGCCGTCAATGGGAACGATCTCATGAGAAACGACTCGAGCATGGTAGAATCCCTCGCTCCTGTAGTACTTCATGATACGTTCCAGGTCCTCCATCAGGACACTCTCGTCGAGCGGAGCATCCGTGAACCAGATGAACCGCCTTTCACGGGTATCGATAATCTTTTTGAGCTGCTCCTCGGAAAGGGCGTGAACTCCTTTGAACTCGATGGTTCGAACCTGAAATTGCGCACCGCTCCCGCCGGGAGGGTCGGCTGCAAATACGACCATCCCCCATAGTCCCAGGCAGAAGGCAAAATTCAAGCACCCGATGAGAAACAGGTTCACATGCCTCTCCCCTCGAGCAGTCGTGTGTCTCCAGTTGCGTGGGCGCATATCTCACCGGGGAAAGGCCACAGCCCGAACGGTCCGGCCCGTGCGGGGCGAACGAGCGCGACATCCCTCCCCCTTCGCTCTTTCAGCGTCCTTCTTTCAACTTCTTTCCCGCGACCTGCGCCTGCGGGCTGCTGGGATACTGATCGACGAGGCGTTCATAGAGAATGCGCGCGGCCGTGGAATCCCCGAGTTTTTCAAAAGCGTTGGCCTGCTTCAGCAGCGCGAACGGGACCCTGTTGCCCTTGGGGTAGCGGTCGAGTATTTTCTGATAGGAACTGATAGCCTCGTTGTACCGCTTCTCCGAGTAGTACGCCTCACCGGTATAGTACAGAGCCGTGGCGGCATAATCCGATGTCGGATACTTGCCGACGAAGTCCTGAAACTCCTTTCGAGCATTCTCGTACTGCCCCTGCTGAAACATCTGGAGGGCCTTGTCGAATTTGGCCTTCTCGGGGTTCTCGCTCCTCGGGGCCGACGCGGAGGGAGAGGGAACGGGAGCGGAAGCGCCCGCACTGGCGGATGCGGTCGTGTTCGCGCCCGCGTTGGACGCGGGCGCGGCCGGGCTCTTCACGGCAGGACCGGCCTGAGCCGAAGATGGAGCAGCAGGCTGCGCGGCGGATGGTCCGGATGGGGCCGCGGCAGGAGTCTTGGACGACGCGCCCGAACCGGCTGTAGCGGACCCGGCCCCCGCTCCCTGACTTTGCGGCGGGACGGACGACGCGCCGGCGGGCGACGCGGGAGGCGTCTTGGCGGCTGCGCCGGCTGCGCCTTCCCGGGGCTGTTCGACTCCGGGAATGGTGATCTTCGGGGCTGAAGAAGAATCCGGTTCGGGCTTGCTTGCCGCCGAAGACGAAACCGCGGACTCCAGCAAGCTCATATTCTGCTTCATTCTATCCACCTGGCGTCCCTGGTTTTCAATCTGGCCGGACACACTCCCCAGCCTCACCTGCAATTCCTCCAGCCGGGAGTCGATGTCCGCCAGCCCCATGCTCTTCCCGCCCTCTTCGCCGCCGCCCCCTTGAACCTGTCTTTCGATTTTTTGCACACGGTCTTCCAAATTTTGCACCTGCTGAATCAGGAGGCTGTTGTTTCTCTGGAGCATCTGAGTCTCCTGAGTAGTGGCGCATCCCCAGCAAAGAAGGACAACCATCGCAAAAACAGGTAGCCGAATCCCCCTTATTACCGCCTTTAGCATATCTGTACTCCCAATCCTCATCTGATGTAAGTATTCCTTAAAACGCCCGGCCGTCATACCAGCCGCGTATTTGCATGCTGTTCGCAAACCCCGTCCCGGACTGGTATACATCATTCATGCCACAACGAGCACGGCAGCGCAAGCGCAGAATGGCAGGAGCGGGGGAGGAGGGGAATGGGGGAGTGGGTGAATGGGTGAATAGGTGAATAGGTGAATAGGTGAATGGGTGAATGGGTGAATGGGTGAGTGGGTGAGTGGGTGAAGGGGTGAGTGGGGGAAATGATAGGGCTGGGTTTCGTCCCCGGCGCTTCGCCCCACCGGGGCTCCCCGCGAGTCCTTACCTTGAAGCCGATGCGGAAAGGCATTGGGACACGTCGAGTTCCTGTTTCGTACTTTTCGTGTCTTTCGTGGAAAAAAAGGGGCGTAAGGAGGACAGCCGCCGGCGCTCCCGGCGGAAGACCATCGGCGGCTGTGTCACATGCAGTCCGCTAGTAGCGTAAGTCGAAGTGATCCCTTCGATTCTTGGCCCAGGACGATTCGTCGTTGCCGGTGGCGAGAGGACGCTCCTCACCATAACTGATGGTGCTCACCCGAGTCTGATTGATACCCGAATTAACCAGGTACTGCCAGGCGCTGTGCGCACGCCGTTCCCCCAACGCCAGGTTGTACTCATTGGTGCCCCGGTCGTCGCAGTGGCCCTCCACCATTACCGTGACCTTCGGGTACTTGTTCAGGAAAGCGGCCTTTTTGTCCAATATCCTCTTGGCTGCATCCGACAGCAGAAAGGAGTCAAAATCGAATTGAATATCATCGTTTTCGAATTCCTGCGACTTCTGCATGAATTCACGCCTTTCGGGCTCCGTCATGAGGCCCAGTTCTCTCCACTTGGATTCATCCAATCCCATCGACGAGCCTGCTCCGAACCCGGGAGACATGCCGGGACCGCCGGGTCCCATACCGGCTCCGGCGCCCATACCGGCGGCAGGAATACCACCGGCCGCCTGAAAAGGAATCTCCTTCTTCTGGCATGCGCTCAACGCAAACACCAACAACAGCGCCGGCAGGAAACAGCTCAACCCACGGACTCTTCTACCCATTTCAACCCCTCCTCACATAATCCAGGTCTTATCTTGATAGTGATCGGACAAAAGATCTAAAGAGACGTTACCCGATATCCCCTCATGTCTTCCCTCCCCACGCGGCCGAACCATTACGGTCACATGCCGTTCGTATATCCGGAGCATCTCAGTTGAGACGCGGAGACCAGTCCGGCAGAATCTGTTGACCGGGCAGACGAGTAACACGCTTCGCGCTCATATCGCCGACCGTCATAACCCATATGGCCGGTCCCCCTTCGCGCGTGGAACTGAAGGCCAGCAGACGCCCGTCGGGAGACCACGTGGGCGACTCGTTCCTCCCCTCGCGTGTAAGCTGCTTGGGTTCCCCCCCGTCGGGCGGGATGATGAATATCTGGTGCTGCCCCCCGGCTATTCCGCTGTAAGCGATATAATCGCCTTTTGGAGACCAGCGCGGGGAAGTGTTGTAATTACCCTTGAAGGTAATTCTGCGCTTCTGACCGGAGCCCACATCGACCACGTATATCTGAGGGCTCCCGCTCTCGCTGGATACATAAGCCAGCTTGCGCCCATCCGGAGACCAGCTCGGGGAGACGTCTATGCTCCACGAATTGACGAGTCTCGAGATTACGCCGCCCGACGATGAGAGCAGGTAAACGTCGGGGTTCCCGTCCTTGGAGAGAGTCGCCGCCAGTTCGTTGCTCCCTGGCCTCCATGAGGGACTGATGTTCAGCCCCGGATACCCCGCCAGAAGACGTTGCGAACCGTTCGCCACGTTGACGGCGTACAGCTTCGGTCCCTCCTCCTTATAACTGGAGTAGGCCAACTGGGCGCCGTCACGGCTCCAGGCCGGTGAGAGCGCAATGCTGTTGTCATGGGTCACCTGAACGGGATTGCTCCCGTCGAAGTCCACGACATAGATTTCCTTTGTCTGCCCCTGGACCTGCACGAAAGCTATCTTCGTCCCGAATACGCCACGTTCCCCGGTAAGGAGCATGATGATCTCGTCGGCGAACTGATGCACGGGTCCCTTCCAGTCCCGAACCTGGCATGTGTACGCTTTGGCGAGCATTTCACGGCCCCCGACGGTATCGAAGAGCCTCATCTCCATCTTGAGCGTATTTCCCTGAACCACACATGCGCCACGAACCAGGAATTCCGTACCGGACTGAATCCAGGCCGGAAAATCTATCTCACCAGCCTTTACGCCCATGGCCTGGGGACTTTTCGGAAATCCTCCCGGCTCCACGATCCGGAAAAGGCCGGAGAAATCCAGGTCCTTGGAAAGAGTGTCCGCCGTCTCCCGGGCAAGCCTCGCGTCGGCCGGGGATTCGGGTTTCAATTCCGGGATCGCAATGGGGATACGCGACATGGTGGGCTTCGTAATATCGATATAGACTCGATCTTCAGCTTCGCAGGTAGATGTCCGGCCGCACAGGACCACCGGCGCCATCAGGAAGAGGGCACATATGATTGATGATTTCTTTACGTTCAACATCTAAGCAGCTTATCCTTTCGCGATAAAAGACATCAAGCCAGGTCTTCCGGGCGAAACCGAAGTCCGATCTCCTCCTGGGCAGGTGTATAGAGAGCCGGAAAGGGCGGCAACGGGTCCGCCTTACGCACCGCGCGTATCACCGATTCGTCGAAGATCGGATTCCCGGACCTCTTTTCAAACCTGATATCGAGGACTTTGCCGTCCCTTCTCACCACTATGATGAGCCAGGCTTCCAACCCCTCCACCCTGACACTGTCCGGAATCAGCCACTGCCTGTGGACCCGGTTGTAAACTTCGGTGTAATAAAGACGGCGCGCGCTGGCAATCTGCGCCGCCCCCGCCTGTCCGCCGCCGGACCCCGCGGCCGTCCCCCTGTCCCCGGCGCCGCCGCTGCCCGTTCCCGACGAACCCGCGCCGCCTGCCGGGCCGGAACCGGTCGCGCCGGAGCCGGTCGAGGCGCCCGTCCCGGTCCCGGTCCCGGACCCCGACCCACCGGCGGATGCAACCTTCTCATGACCGCCCGCGCCCGCGGAACCTGACCCCGCCGCATGGCGCGATCCTCCCGAAGCGGCGTCCTTAGACCCCGCGGCGCCCTTGCCGTCTCCCTTATCCGAAGCCTTCCCCCCCGGAGTTCCCTGAGATTGCTGCGTCTGGGCCTGCGCCGTCTGCGTCGCCTGGTTCGTCTGCGGCGTCGGCTTCTGGGAACCGGAGGCGGGTTTTCCGGTCTCCGTCCGGTCCTTTTTCGCATTATCCGCATCAGGGGCGGGTTTCTTCGCTTCCGCCTGCGTCTTCTTCGATGCATCCGGTTCCGGAGCGGGCTTCTTCGCCTCTTCCTGCACCTTCTTTGCCGGTTCGGGCTCCGGAGCGGGCTTCTTCACCTCCGCCGCGGTTTTTTCCGGAAGCTTCTCCGGAACCTTCTTCGCGGGTTCCGGTTCGGGGGCCGGCTTTTTGGCTTCAGCCACCTTCTTCGGCGGTTCGGGCTCCGGAGCGGGCTTCTTCACTTCCGGTTTGGGAGGAGGAGGCGGGGGCGGCTTGGGCTTGGGGATCATCTTATCGATGCTCTCCTCCACCGAAGGCGCGGGTTTCTTGGGCACATCCGGCACTTCACGCGAAGCGTATTTCTCGACCTTCTTCTCCGCGCCTCCCGGCTCGTCCATATGCATGCGCTTCACCGGCACGAGGGAAGACGGCTTCGCATCGGCTTCGGCTGCGGGCTTCCCGGATTTACCCGGAGCGGAAGGTTTATCCGCGGGCGGTCCGGACGGTCCGGGAGACCCGTCCTTGCCCTTCGGACTCTTTGCGGCCTTGGAGCCGCCCCCTCCACCCCCTCCGGCGTCGATCTTGGGCAGGCCCTGCAGCCCTCCGCCCAAATCGCCCATATTGACCAGATTAACGGTCGTCGAGGCGAGGGGCAACGGCCGGGAGGGCGTCGGCAGACCGGAGAGATAGAACGCCAGGGCCACAACGAGAATATGGGTTATGAAGGAAGCTCCCGCTCCGACATACAGGTCCCCTCTGTTGGACCTTCTGTGAGAAAGCGTATCAGGCTCCACAACTATCCCCTCTTCACCGGGCAGACGGTGTCTGTGTGTTGTCCGTTATTTCCGTAACCATTCCAATCTGATTGATTCCAGCCTCGCGGATATGAGACATCACCTGGACAACCGTGCCGTACGGCACGTTCCGGTCGGCCCTGAGAAAAACCCCCTGGCCGGCCTTCGGCTCCTTGAGAAGAGCGGCGAGTTTCGGCCCCAGTGAATCCAATTCCACCTGGTATTCATTTATGTAGAGCTTACCGTCCGAAGCGACGGTCACTATATACCGTTCCTCCTCCGTCTGAATCGTGCTGCTGCTGTCCGCGCGCGGCAGATTCACATCTATTCCCTGCGTCATCATAGGCGCCGTTACCATGAATATAATCAGTAACACGAGCATAACATCAACAAACGGCGTCACATTTATCTCGGAAAGCATGCGCCCCCTGGGGCCACCCGTTTGCATTTTCAGACACCTCTCATGCTATGGGTCCTGCAATAGCAATCTCCGTCGAACTTCTAGTCCTGGGCTGCAAGATGCGGTTCCCCGGAGGATATTCCGACTCCTTCCTGCCGCGAACGCCGCATCAGGTCGCGCTTGAGCAGGTTCAGGAAATCCGCCGCAAAGTAGCTCATTTCATTTTCCATCACCCGCACGCGGTTGATGAAATAGTTGTAGGCCACAACCGCGGGTATGGCCGCTCCCAATCCGATGGCGGTCGCCACCAGGGCTTCCGATATACCGGGAGCCACAACGGCCAGGTTGGCGGTCCCCTTTTGACCGATTTCATGGAAACTGCCCATGATGCCCCAAACCGTGCCGAACAACCCGATAAAGGGCGCCGTGCTTCCGGTAGTGGCGAGGAGCGGTAGGAACCTCTCCAGGTGAGCCGCTTCGGTGGTCACGGCTTCCCTCATGGCCCGCTCCACGCTTTCGAGCAGTATTTCCGGATGGAGCTTCACTTCCGGCAGGCTCCTGGCGTCGACGGACTTGTTCAACCGATTCAATTCCGAGAATCCGATGCGAAAGATCTGAGCCAGGTGGCTGTCGTTGAGCATCTGAGTATCTCTGAAAAGAGTCGGAAAATTCTTGCGTTGCCGGAACTGGGTGATGAACAGATCGGATTCCTTCCGCACCCGTCTGAAGAGGCGAAACTTGATGAAGGTAACGCTCCAGCAAGCCAGCGACAGGAACACCAAAGCCGCAAGGATGAACTTAACCATCGGCCCCGCGTGGCTGATCATCTCCCATACGTCGTTGCCGCCCTTCGGTGCGGCAACGACCGCAGCATCGGAGGCCGCAAAGACCTCCGTCCACAAAACGTTCAAAAAGATCATGCCGATTCCTTTACAAAAATCCTTCATTTCTCCAGCATCGCCATTATGCCCCGCATGGCGCCGGCCGCGGATTCCGCGATGTGGAGGTCTGTTATACTCCCGGTGAGCGCCGTCGCATCGGGATTGATCTCCAGGATAAAGGCCCCTCCCTGCCGCGCCATGAGGGGGAGTTGCGAAGCCGGAGCCACAGTGGCCGATGTTCCGATCACGATCATCAGATCGCAACTCTCGGCAGCCAGGACGGCGCGCGCATGAGCTTCAGGAGGAATGTCCTCTCCGAAAAACACGAAATCCGGCCGCAACGGCCCGCCGCAGGCACAGCGAGGCGGAATCCGCTCCAGCGCAACGCTCTCACGATTTACTCGCAACCCGCAACCATCGCAACGCAGTGTCCTGTTATGTCCGTGATACTCGATCACGAACCGGCTGCCGGCTTTCTGATGGAGACTGTCCACATTCTGTGTTATGACCGCCTTGAGTATTCCCCGTCTTTCCAGTTCCGCCAGGGCGCCGTGCGCCGGATTGGGCTTCGCATCCCGGAGCAGCTTATCCATATCCAGCAGCATTTTCCATACCTTTCCCGGATCGGCGCGAAAAGAATCTATGTGCCCGAACTCCATCGGGTCATAGCGCGACCAGAGGCCGCCGGCGCTTCGAAAGTCGGGTATCCCGCTCTCGACCGAGATGCCCGCGCCGGTCAGAGCTACCGCATACCGGCTTTGCGATATCCGATGGGCCGCTTTTCGGTAAATATCCATGTCACCCTCGGAAATTTCCTGAATATTTGATATATTACGCCCCAGGTATCCTAAATCCGTCTCCGAACCTTGTCAATAAATTTCCCCACCCGGCAACGGCCGTTTTCAGCACCTTTCGATGCGGGCTCAATATACACCCTGCCAGTGCAAAATCAAGAGACAGTATTACGCGGCGGTTGTTCCCGATGCAACGGCATCGCGGCCCCCTCGCGCGCTTCCATCGAGCGAACGGGTGGATTGGGCATGAACACCGATTGTCTATTCCCGTTCTCGAGGTTACTATTTTCTGAATTCCCGAAATAGGGCATGTATCTTCGGATAACTATCGAGACCCGAGAATCGAATGAACGACGCACGGTTTGGGAGGCTGCTGGCAAAATGGAACACTGGATTTCTATTGAAGAGGGGAGTTACTACGTGGATGAAGGCTTTCTCGTCAACCCGGGAAACGCCGCGGTCGCATTGGATGAAGCAACGATGGAGGTCTTCCTCTCCGGCAATGTGTGGCGGCGCGTGCGGGGCCGGGGATTGGCCTTCAACATGCAAATAGTCGAACTCCTGGAGGACCACGACGACATCGACGTGCTGCTCGATCTCGGCGGCGAGTTCAAATACCTCCTCGAGACCCCCCTCATCAGGGGAGGCCGGATACTCTCTCCCGACGTCAAGGGAACGATCCATTTCACGGCGCAAAGCCCCGTCCGGAAGCTTCTGCCGGACGAATACGCCGAAATCAAATCCCAACTGACCCTGGTGGGTCGGTAGGAACGGCCGAGGTCGGAATGAAACCCTGCCGACAGGCCCGCGAGACTCTCAGGCGACTCCCGTTCCGGCCTGGATCTGCAGCAGATACCGCAGCAGCATGCCTTTGTGGTTCCTGTGAGACGGTATCCAGTGGTAGTCGCGGGATTTTTCAGCACTGAAGAGCATGTTGGGAGGGTTATCGTTCATCCGGGTCCACCTGGCGTTCCCCCGGGTGGCCAGGTTGACCAGTTCGATGGCGTGCTCCTTGAAATTCCCCTGAACATGGTCCTTGTTCGCCTGATACCGGAAATAGCCGCATTGGACGCGCCCGATGAATCTCGCCGCCTCTCTCTCCTTCCAGAACTCGATGTCGGATGACGGGAAGCCGGCGAGAGGCTTGTGGGTGTCGTTCCTGGTTATATTGAACCGGTTGGAAGGACCCTCCCAGTCGAAGAGGTACTTTACGAACGGGAGCGAGTAGCGGGCCAGCGCGCCGGCGCAAATCGAGATACCGATGGAAAATGAAAGAATGCCGATACTGTCCGGCTTCACGCATCCCAGGCCGTGGAAATAGTTGAGCACAACCGAAAGCTCCTTCTGGTGCCTCCGGCCCCAGTAGTCCTCTTCCCCACCCGTCTTTCCCCTGCCCGACGGATCGTAATGCAAAACGGCAAATCCCAGGGACGCCACATCGTCGGCCATCAGGCCGCTCCCTTTATCGTAAACCGTCCCGGCGCACGACCCGCCCGGAACGAACACCACTCCCGGATAAATTCCCGGCAATGCGGGAGTGTGGACATGGGCGTACAGCTTCGGCCCATCGGGGTTATCGATCCAGTGCTCACTGCTGGAAGTCTCAACCGGCTTTCGGCCGGGAATCCCCCCCGAGAGCGCCCAACCAATCCGAGCCCTCAATTTTCCCAACAGGTTCATCAATCAGTCCTTGAGTTGCTTTCTCGAAAGCGAATGGCGCCACGTCTTCACGTCTTGTAAAGGCATGCGACATGACCGAACGGCATAGGATATATCGGATGGCCGCATGCGGAGTCAACAGGGATACGCGCTTTTGCCTGGATTGCAGTGCGAAGGCGTGCTATTGTACCGTGATTTTTGAATCGGCGACGACCACCTCGCACAAAGACGAAACAGGAAACAGAAGCGCATTGCCATGAACCTTGCTCATGAAAATCTTCTTCAAGACCTTGCCAGAATGGTTGTCTGGTACCCTTTCCGCCTGCTCAGCGAGTCCATGCCGCCGCGAATCGCCTTCGCCCTCTTCGAAGCGTGCGGCGATCTGGCTTATCGGATCTATCCCGCCAAGCGGGCGCTCCTCGACGCGCGGTTCTCCAAGGTGTTCCCCGACATGGAACCGCGGATGCGGGATGCGGAGGTCCGGGCGTGCTTTCGAAATTACTATGCGGACCGTTTCATCATCAACCTGGTCCCACGCCTCGACTATGCCCGTATATGCACGATCGCGACCCTGGAGGGGGAGGAACACCTTCAAAAGGCGCTCGACCGGGGACGCGGCGCCGTGCTGATCCACTCCCACTTCGGACCCAGCCAGTTGCCGCTCATTTTCCTGGGCTACAAGGGATACCCCATGGCTCAAATGGGACTCCGTAAAATGGGCGTCAGGACCATCGGCCGGGCAGTGGACAGGCTGCGGCTCCGTCTCGAGCACATGATGCCCGTCACGCACTTTTTCGCCGACGGTTATCTCAGAACGGTCCTGCGCCGGCTCAAGGACGGCAAGCTGCTCATGACCGCCGGAGACGGCACCGGAGGCGGCCGGCACATCGGCAAATTCCGCAAAACCCTGCTCCTGGGACATCCCCTGGAGATGCCGCTCGGCCCCTATCGGCTTGCCGAATACCACAAGACTCCCATAGTGCCCATCATCGCCTTGCGCGAAAAATGCGGTTTTTACCGGATACGCATCCATCCCCCGTTGGAGTCGGGCAGGAGCGCGGAAGCGCTGCAGGATGATTTTGCGGCATGGCTGGGAGGGTACCTGGCCGCATCCCCGGGGCAATGGCACTTCTGGGATGAATGGGAACCGGATGGAGCGCGGGCAGGTTCCTGAGAAGATCAAAGGAAATCGAAGAAAGTCAAAGGGAATCAAGGAAGTTGAAGGGGACCTGAAGATGAAGTCTTTCTCGAGCGAACTGGCGGGAGTTTTGGGCAACATCCGCGGCAGGCGCGGCAAACCGGTTTCCGAGCCCCCCCGGAGCGTGCTGCTGCTTCGTACTCACGCCATCGGAGACGTGCTCCTGACCACTCCGGCCATACGGGCCGTCAAGAAGGCGTGGCCGCAAACGCATCTCACCATGGTCGTCGGAGAGAGGTGCAGGCCGGTTCTGGAAGGAAATCCCCATGTCGATTCCATCCGAAGCTTTCCCGAGGAATGGTGGTTTCAGAAGAAGGTCGACAAGATCCTGCGCCTCACGCTCGACTTGCGAAAGCACCCGAAGGACGGGGTGATCCTCTTCCATGCATCGCCCATCATCCACCTGTGGGGTCTGCTTCTCAACGCGCCGTTTCTGGCCGGGTTCGAACAGAACGGCAATGCCCCCCTTCTCACGCACAAAGCGCCGCTGGACATGAACAGCCGCAGGTACCTGGGCGATATCAACCTGGACCCGGTCCGCGCCCTGGGCGTAGCCGACGACGGCGTGGCGCTGGATTTCTTCCTGGACCCCAACGAGCTTCGGGCCGCGGACCGATTCCTGCCGGCGGCCCGGGAACTCGAGGGCTGCCGTCTCGTGGGGGTCACGCCCGGCGGAGGCCGGAACGCCCTGGAGCAAATCCGCGTCAAGCACTGGCCGGTCGGGCATTACGTCAACCTGCTGGCGGACCTTTCACGGACGCACCGCGTCCTTTTCGTGCTGCTCGGGGACGGTCGCGACACCCAGGTGGACGATATCGCCGAAGGGGCGGCGCGCCGGGGCGTGAAGTTCATCAACCTGAAGGGAAAGACGACATTCCGCGAGCTTGCCGCGCTGATCCGCCGCCTGGACGTCCTGGTGACCAACGACTCGTCGCCGCTGCACGTGGCCGTCGCACTGGGTAAGCCGGTGGTCGCGCTCTTCGGTCCCACGGCGAACTGGTCCCTTTGCCCCGAGGGCGCGGCCGGGGCCGTGGCCCTCCAGAGCCCCTCCCCATGCAGCCCGTGCTACAACTTCGGACGATTCCCCGGATGCCCGAACCCCGTCTGCATGGCCGAACTCTCCGTCGAAGCCGCGGCCGGCGCGGTGAGGGCTTTGTTGGCTTGATGAGGCCGACGGCCGCGCACGGCGTCCCCAACTCATCCGGGTCCGGCTGGAAGACGGGATGATCCCGAGGAAGGACCCTCGCATATGCTGGTAAGCAGCGGCTTGCGCAATATCCGCGCCGCCGGTCCGGCCGGACCGGCGGCGTTTGCCGGTCTCCACTGCTCCGCCGGCTGAACACACCATAAGCCGTCATCGCCCCTTTACACAATCAACCCCGCGCAACAGATCGTCCGATCCCGCTCCGGGGCGTCCCGGGCATTTCAGCGCCCGCTGGTCGGGTCCGATAATCATTCTCGTCGGTTCCGGTATTCAATCACGTTCCTGTTGAGTTCTGATCGCCGTTTGAATATAGTGTTGATTCAATCCACTCAATGCTCCACAAGGAGATAATGCGATGGCTAAAACAGAAGCGGTCCGGGACCTCGTTGTCGTGCTGCCCGGCATCATGGGCAGCACGCTCGCCGGGAGAGACGGACTTGTCTGGGCGCCGTCGGCCGGCGCGGTTCTAAGGGCTATCGCGACATTCGGCCGCAGCCTGAAGGAGCTCACGTTACCGCCGGGTATTCGGGACGAACATCCAGGTGACGGAGTAGAGCCCGTCGCGCTCATGCCGGACCTTCACATCCTGCCGGGCATATGGAGCGCCAATATCGGATACGATGTACTGCTCGACCGGCTCCGCGAACGATTCCATCTGAATCGACCCGGACCGGACGGCCGCGGCATGCCCCCCAATCTCCTGCCGATACCTTACGACTGGAGACTCTCCAACCGCTATAACGGCCGGAGGCTCAAGGGCATCGTCGAACCCGCCCTCGAACGCTTGCGCTCCCGGGGCGGGGTATTCTCGGATGCCCGCGTCATCTTCATCTGCCACTCCATGGGCGGACTCGTAGCCCGCTGGTACATCGAGAAGGAGGGCGGGGCCGAAATCACACGCAAGCTGATCACGCTTGGGACCCCTTACCGCGGGGCCCTGAGCGCCCTCGACAACCTCATAAACGGGGTGCGCGGAGGCATCGGTCGTATTGGACTCGATCTTACCCGCTTTGCCAGGAGCCTTCCCTCCCTTCACCAACTACTCCCCGAGTACGCCTGCATCGAGTCGCCGGGCGGCCTGAGAAAGACGACCGAGACCACGCTGCCCGAACTCGACGCCGCCATGGTAGCCGACGCCATGCGGTTCCACGAAGAACTCGCTGATGCGGCCGGCTCCCGCTCCGACAATTTCCGGGATCTGCATCCAATCGTCGGAATTCGCCAGAAGACGTTCACCACGGCGCGGGTCGCCGGAGGCGAGGTCATGCCCATGGAGACGATCGACGGCGAGGACGAGGGCGGGGACGCCACGGTGCCCCGCCTGTCCGCCGCCCCCAAAACGACGCTCCCGGACAGCCCCGTCATTCGCCGGGTTGCCGACCAGCACGGAGCGCTTCAAAGCAACCGGGCCGTTCTCGATGAACTCGAGGGTATCCTGAGCGCACGTCCCGTGATCCATCGAGCGCCTGCCGCGATTGAACTCGGCGTCCGGACGGAACCGCTCGTGCTCGCGGGGGAAGGCGTTTCCATCGAGGCGGAGGTGATCGGCGGCGGGCGCGTGGCGTTGCAGGCCGTCGTGTCCGACGAGCGAGGCGGACGAGTCGCCGCAACGCCGCTCCGGGCGGTTGACGGTGTGCGCCGGGCTGCGCTGGAGCCGCTTCGGCCCGGAGCGTATCGGATCACCGTGGGAGGTGTGGGCGCGACGGCGTCGGTGGTCGCTCCCGTCACCAGCACTGTGCTGGTATGGAATGAGGAGTGTGCGTGATGGCTCGCCACGATTCCGATCAGCAAAGTCGCATGTACGTGGGGATAGGCGTCGGCGCCTATAAGCATGGCGACATGTTCGATCCGCTCCCGAAGGCCGTTCCCGATGTCGAGGCAGTGCGCGACTTGTTGGAAACACATGGATACCGCAGTTCGGTCATTTGCGATCCCACCACGAATGTCCTGATAACCAGGCTTCACGAGCTTGAGTCCGGGCTTCTGCCGGGCGCGCTCGCCAATGGAGGCGCGCTTGTCGTTCTATGGTCGGGCCACGGCGAGCCCAGTTCCGAAGGAAAGCTTCACCTGATCGCCGGAGACTCCCGTCGTGGCGGCACGCCGCTGATGACCTCCGATTCCCTTGCCGGCATGGCCGCGCGCACGGGCGCGGGCCAGATCCTGCTGATCCTCGATACCTGTTACTCCGGCGCGGGGGCGCTCCCGGCCGTGACGGTGGCGGACAGCGTGCTGCGGGAACTCCCTCCGGCAGGCAATCGGGTATGGTTCGGGGTCGTGGCTTCGGCAATGGACCTGCAACGGGCTCGGGACGGCGTGTTCGGTGCGCGGCTCTTGAAGCTGCTGCGGGAAGGCCCCGAAGATCCGGAGCTTCAGCTTCGCTGGAGCGCCCACAACGCCGGCGTGCGGGGCGACGATCTGATCGACGCCTTGCTCAAGGAATGGGACGTTCCCGACCAGGCCCCCAAGTTCGCCGCGACAGGGTCGGCCTGGGCGATGTTCCGGAACCCATGCTACAATCCCGAAGCGCCGGAGCGGATCGTTGAGCATCTCCTCCTCGCGGCGCGGGGAGTGGAGCCCGGCGAGGAGGGGTTTTACTTCACCGGCCGCGCAGCCCAGATCGAACGGATCGACCGCTGGTTGCGGGACGGCGATCCGGGTGTTTTCGTAGTCACCGGACCCGCCGGGAGTGGCAAGTCCGCCATTGTGGGCCGGGTTGTGAGTCTGTCAAATCCCGGGGAGCGGAAGCGCATTCTCGACCGCGGCCCCCTCGAGCATGCCGACCCGGGCGAGAACTCGGTGCATGCCCACGTGCACGCGCGGGGTCTCACGGCGGAACTCCTGGTGGAATCGATCGACGCGCAACTGGTCCGTCGTGGAGTGCTGCCGCGAAATCCCGCCGGACCTCGCAACCGTGGCGATCTGTATGGGGCGATCCGGCGCAGCGGCAGGAAGCCTGTCATCGCAGTGGACGGACTTGACGAGGCGCGCTCGGAAGCATGGCGCATCGCCGACGATGTCATTCGAATTCTTGCCGATGTGGGCCTACTGCTGGTGAGCACTCGAGATCTGCCTGAGCCGACGGGCGGACTTCCACTCGTGCAGACGTTGGGCGCGCGCGAGGTCGTGGATCTTGGGGCGGAGGCGTTGCGCGAGCAGACGCGAGCGGACGTCGGCCGCTACGTGGTCAGGCGTTTGTCCGACGATGCCGGCTCGCCCGCAATGGACCCCGCCGGAGTGGGTGAGGCGGTCGTGCGGATTGCGGGCGAGCAGCACAACGGGGATCAACGCGAAGGAATGTTTCTTCTCGCCCGCGTGATCACCGCCCAACTGCGCATCACCGCGATCGATACCTCTCAGTCCGGGTGGGAGAATCTGCTGGACCGGAGTGTGGAAGCGGCCTTCGAACGCGAGCTTTCACTCATGCCCCCGCTCAACCGGGGTGGAGAACCCCTGCCGCATGCGGCTCGGGAGTTGCTCACCGCGCTTGCGTGGAGTTACGGTTCGGGGTTGCCCGACGACCTCTGGCCGCTGGTCGCGACAGCGCTCTCCCCGTCGAAGACATCCTATGAACGCTCCGACGTGTTCCGGCTTCTGGGCGAAGCGGGACGGTACGTGGTGGAGGGCGGCGAGGACGGACGGGCCGTTTACCGGCCGGCGCACCAGCGGCTGGTCGATCACCTCCGCCCGGGCGCCGGGGCATTTCCGGGGCCGAAGGCGGAGGAATCGTCGTCGGCCGTTGCGGTTGCCGGGGCGTTGGTCCATCATTACCTCCAGCTTCTTACCGCGGGCCATTCTCCCCGGAGTCAGACCTACCTGTGGCGTTACACCTGGCGGCACTGCGCCGATGCCGGCGGTCCCGGGATCGATTTGCTTCGAAAGCTGGTGGAACGGAATGGGAACGAATTCCTGCCGGACCTGGCTACTGCGTTGAGTAACCTCGGCGTCCGTTACAGTGAGATGGGCCGTCGGCACGAGGCCGTGGCCCCCACGGAGGAGGCGGTCAACACCTACAGGGAGCTTGCGGCGGCAAACCCGGCATTCCTGCCGGACCTGGCAAGGGCGTTGAATAACCTCGGCGTCCGTTACACTGAGGTGGGGAGAAGTGGAGAAATCGACTCCCAGTGGAATTGCGCCTTGCACCGGTTATGCAGCCCGGAAGACCGGGCCTTTCTGCTGTTGCGACGCGCTGAGGCGCGTGATTCCGAAGACCCCGCCCGTTGACGATCTGCTCTCCGACGCTCCGGTTCAAAGGAGCAGATAGCGCCCGGACGACCGTCATCGCCCCTTTACGCAATCAACCCCGCGCAACAGATCGTCCGATCCCGCTCCGAGGCGTCCCAGGCATTTCAGCGCCGCCGGGTACGGTATGTCTATCGGCTGGATCTGCTCCTCGGTCATGAAGCAAACGGAACCGGACCACGGACTGGGCGCGTTGGGCAGGTAGACCGCGGCCCGTCCGCCCTCCATGCGTTCGATCAAGAACCCGATCCGCCATGCCGCATGTACGGACGTTCGCGCCAGGACCACTTCGTACGTCCGGTCCTTCTGAATCCCGAGCATGCTCTCGCCCATGCTCTTCATGAATTCGTAGGCGGGCAGACTCGAGAGCACCGAGGACTCCAACCAGGCGACGCCCTTCCCGGCAAACCTGGTCCTCGCGACCAACCCGGCGAGAAAGCAGACAAGAACGATCAGTCCGGCCGCCAGAAAACCGGACGGGACCATACTCTCCTTCAAATCCAGGTGAATCCGTTGCGCCAGCGGCTCGATGATCTTGTTCGAGATCTCGATGGCCTCCCCTACCGTTACGATGACGAGGATAACCGGAATAAGAAAAAGGACCCCGCCGATGATGGTCGTCTTCAAGAAACTCAAGGAATGCTTCATGCTTCGTTATCCTTATAATGATGATATTGATGGGACTGAAAGTTGGCGAAAGCTCCCCCGCAACAAAACCCCTGTTCGCGGTCAACTCTTTACCAGGATGGGGGAATAATGCAACAGCTAAAGTCCACATTATGACGGGCGCCGGCGAGTGCGCCGAAAAGTGAGAGTACCTTTTGTATTCCGCGATATTTGTGCTATAGTACAGGGCTGATCAACATATCAGAAAAGGAAAGGCAGACAATGGCTGAGATCGCTCCCTTTCGCGGGCTACGTTACAACCTTGACAAGACGCCGGATCTGACCAGGGTGGTCACTCCCCCCTACGATGTGATTTCTCCGGAGGAACAGAAGCGCTTCCATCAGCTCAGTCCGTACAACATGGTGTACCTGGAGCTGGGCAAGGCTACGCCGGAGGATTCCCCGCGGAACAATCCGCACACGAGGGCCTCCCGTTACCTCGAGGAGTGGGTCGGTCAGGGCGTCCTGGCGCGCGAGCCCGCCCCCGCGATATACTACTGTGAAGAGGAATACGCCTTAGCGCCCGGCGTCTCCCGAACAAGGGCCGGATTCATATGCGTCTTGCGGCTGGAGGATTTTCAATCCGGCGGCGTGAAGCCGCACGAACGGACTTTCCAGGGGGTGAAGGACGAAAGGCTCGGCCTGATGCTGGCGTGCGACGCCAACCTGAGCCCGGTCTTCGCCCTGTTCGCCGACCCGGACGGCGTTATCGACGGCGCGGTTGCGGCGGAGAAGAAGTCGCCTCCGGTGATGGATTTCAAGGACACGACGGGCATGGAGCACCGGATTTGGGCCGTGACGGACCTCGCCGCCCAGGAGAAGATGAGAAACTACCTCCTCGATAAGCCTCTCTTCATCGCCGACGGGCACCACCGGTACGAGACGGCCCTCAAGTACCGATCCATCCAGCGGGAACGGTTTCCGGACCGCGGCCCCCGGGCCCCCTTCGAATACATCATGGTTTACCTTGCCGCCATGGAACAACCCGGGCTCACGATCCTTCCCACGCACCGGCTGCTGAAGCATCTCGGCGCATGGGAGCCGGACTCCTTCCTTTCCAAAGTGGAGGAGTACTTCGTCGTCGATGCGTACAACGCCGGGACGGCGGATGGCGAGGGCGCATGGAAACAGCAGCTCGAAGCCGCCGGAGCCCGGAAGGAGACCGCCGTCGTGTTCTGCTGTAAGGGCGCGGAGCGGTTTTACCTCCTGAAGGCCAGGCGGGACAGGGTGCGCGAGTTCCTCTCCGGCCTGGATATCCCGGATGTCCTCCAGGGGCTGGACGTCGTGGTGCTCGACCGGCTGTTACTGCGCCACCTCATGGGCCTCACGGAGGAGTTTCTCGGAGACAGCGCAAACATCCATTTCAAACATGACCGGACTGACGCGTTGAACCAGCTCCGGTCCGGAACGTACGATGCGGGCTTTCTCATCAACCCGACCCGGATCGAACAGGTCCAGGAAGTAGCCGGGGCGGGTCTGACCATGCCTCACAAGTCCACCTACTTCTACCCCAAGGTGTTCAGCGGACTCGTCATCAACCATCCGCTGACTTCCACGGAAGAAATTATCCGGTGAGGGATGTGAGGCCGGAATATTGGAAATATCGGAAACATGGACGAACTTCTGACCGCTGACGCGCTATTCGACGGGAAGATCACGGTTTACCAGGGGAGAAACGGGTACCGCTTCTCCCTGGACGCGGTGCTGCTGGCCGGACTCACGCGGGTGAAGCCGGATGACGGTATTATCGATCTGGGCGCCGGGTGCGGCGTGATTCCTCTTATCCTGGCGTACCGGAAACTGGGTCGGGAACTGGTGGGGGTCGAAATCCAGGAGGAACTTGCGGAACTTGCGCGCAGGAACGTCGACGAGAACGGATTTTCGGATAGAGTCCGGATCATGCGGATGGATTTCCAGGATGTCTCAAAGCATTTCAGGCCCCAAACCTTCGATCTTGCAATCAGCAATCCGCCCTATCGGCGCGTTGATTCGGGCAGGATCAACCCGAACCGGCAGCGGGCGATAGCGCGCCACGAAATTGCGGGCTCGGCGGCGAGCGTGTTCGCCGCCGGAAAATACCTGCTTCCGCAAGGGGGACGCCTTGCCGTCATCTACCCCGCCGAACGGCTCGACCACCTGATCGTTACGGCCCGGCAGCACGGGTTCAGTCCGAAAGTCATGACCATTATCCATTCGAACCTGAAGGACCCCGCACGGCTCGTGCACGGGGAGTTTCGCAAGGGCGGAGGGGAGGAGTTGCGCATCGGCCCTCCATTCCTTATCTACCGGGAAGACGGAACGTACACCGATTCAATGCAAAAGCTGTATGACGTTTAGCGCCCGTACCCGATGGATGTTCAACGTACTTGAGACGCCGGATACGGGAGGGAATCCGCCGGATATTCATCCGCAGCCAGGAGGTGTGACGGAAATGGACCTTGGATTGAAGGGAAAGGTGGCCTTTGTGGCCGGAGGCAGCAAAGGATTGGGGAAGGCCGTGGCCATGGAGTTGAGCAGGGAGGGCGCCGGGGTTTCCATATGCGCGCGGGACGAGAATGCCCTCGCCGGGGCGGTGGAGGAAATCAAAGCGGCCACGGGCGGGGATATCATCGGAATTCCCTGCGATCTTTCCAAGGAGGAAGAAGCGAGAGACTTCATCAGGAAGGGGCTGGAGCACTACGCGACGGTGGACATCCTGGTGAACAACGCCGGAGGGCCTCCCGCCGGGACATTCATGGAAATCGCCGACGATCTCTGGTATCACGGCTTCCGGTTGAACCTGATGAGCGCCATATCCATGATACGCGAAGCCGTACCGGTGATGAAGCGAAAGTCGTGGGGGCGAATCATCAACATCACGTCGGTTGCGGTCAAGCAGCCGATCGACGGGCTTATCCTCTCGAATGCGGTACGGTCGGGCGTGATCGGCCTCGCCAAGACGCTTTCCAACGAGTTCGCTCCCCACAACATCACCGTCAACAACGTGTGCCCGGGCTACACCATGACGGACAGGGTCCGCACGCTGGCCGCCGCTGCCGCGGAAAAGGAAGGAACGACTCCCGAAGCGATCATCAAGCGCTGGGAATCCGGCATTCCCATGGGCCGGATGGGGACCCCCGAGGAATTTGCAGCCCTCACGGTATTCCTGGCATCGGAACGGGCCGGCTACATCACCGGCGCGTCCATTCAAATCGACGGGGGTCATTACAGGGGGATTATGTAGGTAGATACTACTACTATCGATAACGCCGCGTAGATCGGACGAAATCCCCTACCCTTTCGCCCTCGCCAGGAGCTGTTCCCACCGTTCATCCGTCAGGCGCTGGAAAGCCTCCACCTGCTCGGGGCTCATCTTCTTGAACCGGCTCTGGAGCTTGAGGTATTCCTCGACCGGACGCTTGCGGCCGCTCTTCGCCATGCTCAGGCTCTTCCCCGTGAACTTGAACTCGCCGTTTTCTATTTCGTACAACACCACCACGCATGTCTCCACGGCGAGACGCCCGATCTTGACCGTGTCCCTGGTTGGGTAGCCCCATCCCGCCGGACACGGAATCGACAGGTAGACGAACCGGGTGCCTTTGATGTCCTTCGCCTTGACGAATTTATCGTAAATGTCCGCCGGGTAGGAAGAGCATGCGGTGGCCAGGTAGGCCGGGTGATGGGCCTCCATTATCCGGATGAAATCCTTCTTGGGGTGTTCCTTGGGGATAACGGGCGTGGTGGTGGTGATGGCCCCCGCCGGGGTCGCGCTCGAACGCTGGCTTCCCGTGTTCATGTAGGCTTCGTTGTCGTAGCACACGTAGATGAAATTCGTCTGCCTCTCGGCGGCCCCGCTCAGCGCCTGAATTCCCATGTCGAAAGTGCCGCCGTCGCCGGCGACGGCCAGTACCGTATAGTCCTCGCGCCCCGTGGCCTTGAGGCCCGCCACGATCCCGGAGGCGGAAGCCCCGGCGCTTGCGAAGGTGCAGTTGATCGTATTGAGCTTCACCGGAGTCTTGGGATAGATGCCGTGCATGACGGTCAGGCAGCTCGCCGGGACCGTGACGACGGTCTTCGGCCCCAGGGCTTTGAGAATATGTCGATAGGCTATCGGAAGTCCGCACCCGGCACAGGTGCGGGTCCCCGGGAGAATGTATTCCTCGTCGGGAATATCAAGGACGGAAGTAGACATGATCTTTTCCTTGTTGGCCTTTTGATTCGTTATTCGCGTTTTGTTCTTGGAACCGGAACCGGCCCGGAAATATTGCCCGGAGAGCGGAAACCGGGCCCGCCGGGGCGCTTCAAAGCGCATCCCCGGCCCCTGCCCGCTCCCGCTCTAAACGTCGGGAACCACCCACCGGGGCTTTTCCTGCCGCGCGCCGTCCTTCAGGAGTTGCATGGTATTGCGGCCGCAGTCCATAAGATCGGCAGGTTTGACGTCCTGTCCGCCGAGCCCCAGGATGAAACCGGTGACAAACGGCCGCGCCCCGTTGTGGTTGTACATCGCGGCCTTGAGTTCCGTGGCGAGCGGTCCTTCGTACCCGTAGCTGATCGCCTTTTCCAGGACGGAAACGGCCCTGGCGTTTTCGACCGCCCGCGCAAGGGCTTCGCCGGGAAACGGTCGGTACACCCTGACGCCTATAACGCCTGCCTTCACGCCTTCTTCACGAAGGACGTCGACCGCCTCGCCGGCTTCACTGGACAAAGACCCCATCGTCAGAAAGAGCAGGTCCGCGTCGTCGGCCCGGTAGCGGTACAGGGGATCTTCGTAGGAACGCCCGAAAACGGCCCCGAATTCCTTCCCGCTTTCGGCGATGACGGGCAGGGCCGAATCGAGCGATTCCTGCAGACGCCTGCGGATTCCCATGTAACCGGGGCAGAGCCTTCCATCCACGTCCGGAAGCGGGTCCGCCATAATGACGGGATTGATGTTGACGGGCCGTTCGAGATCCAGTTCATAGGCCGGCTCATAGGGCGGCAGAAAAGCGTCCACATCCGCCTGCGAAGGAATGGTCACGGGCATCATGGTATGTGAGAGCCTGAATCCGTCGAAGCACACCATGGTCGGAATAAGCAACCGCTCGGCGGCCTTGAACGCCAGAATGACGGTGTCCAGGACTTCCTGGTTGTTCATGCAGTAGAACTGCATCCAGCCGGTGTCCCGCTGCGAGATGGTGTCCTGCATGTCGTTGAGGATCGTCCAAGGGGCCCCCATGCCCCGGTTGGTTACCGGCATGACGATGGGGAGCCGCGCGCCCGCCGCCCAGTGGAGCTGCTCGTGCATATAGGCCAGCCCATTGGCGGCCGTGGCCGTGAATGCGCGCGCTCCCACAATGGATGCGGAAATGCATACGCCCATCGCGGAATGCTCGCTCTCCACCCGTACGAATTCGGCCTTCAATTCACCTTTTTCGACGTATTCGGAGAGCGATTCGGGAATTTTGGATTGAGGTGTAATAGGGTACGCAGCCACTACCTGTACGCGACAAAGCCTGGCCGCCAGGGCTGCCGCCTGACTTCCGGTCAAAATACGTGTTTCGTCCACAGTCGCCAAATCCCTCTTCTGGATATCGGGTTACTGAACAATGAGTATGAACAGCCATCGAGAACCTGTACCCATAGCCATGAAATGAGAATAAGTCAAACAAAAAGACGCGGGGAGACATTTCCGCAATTCCGAGGGGGAAATGCCCGAAGGCGGCGCCTCTCGAACCCGCTCGGCGGGGCAGTCGTGTGAAACGACCGGCGGTAGGGTTTCGCTTCCGATCCTTCTACTGCCGCCGAAAGTCGGGAATGGAGAGCCCGCCCCATGTTTCTCCATGCATTGCGAGGATAAACTTGGGAAAAGGAGACGAGGAGGTACGGCATCATTGCGTGGAGGTCGCCGCATCCTGCCGCGGAACGGTATGAAGCCGTATGCTGTTGACGGTGCGGCCCCGCAGGCGGGCGGCGAGCGGATAGGGACGTGATCAACATAATCTCAAAACCAATACGATTGAAACCCGTAACACGGCAAGATCAGAAGGAGATATCCGATATGTGCCTCGATTGCGGATGCATGGAACCGGACAATCCCATGGAGGGTGATAAGCGTCACATCACGATGAAGAACATCGTGGATGCGGCAAAGGCGAACAACAAATCCGTGGAGGAGACCCTCAAGACGATCAACGAGACGGTCCGGCAGGTGCTGGACGGCAAAATAAAGAGCAGGGAATGCGAAGGCGTCTGCTGATCCCGTGGACGATGAAAAGACGCCGGGCGCCCGGAGCGCCGTAAATCCGCGGCCGGTCCGGCCGGTTCGATGGCGTCGCCGTTCGATAGGCTGAACGCGGCAATCGCATTGCGGACCGGTCGAGCCGCGGAAAAAGACCTCATCTGCTTTGAATTTCAATGCATCATACTTAATATCCAGAAGTGGGACCTCGAGGACCTATACGAGCCCGGAGCCTGTTTCCCTCCCGTGCGGGTACACACCGGAGGGACCATCGTTTTCCTGAAAGGTTTGCGGTGTTGCCTGTTGACGCTTAAGGAGGGAGATCCATGAGATTGCTTCGGAAAACCGGTATCATTCTTTCGTTGTCGGCCATTTGGATGTTCGGCCCGGGAGTTGCCTTCGAGGCGGGAGCGATGGAAAGTGGTCCTCGAATGGGGGCGACCATGGTCATTGCGCAGGCCCCCACCGGCCAATCAGGCGATCAGGCGGGCGCTCAGCCGCCGGGAACGCGTCCCGATGCGCAATCGTCGCCACGAACCGGTCCCCAACCCACCGGAAAACCTTATCCCCCCGGCGCTCCGCAAGTCGGCGTTCAACCCGGTACGCAGCCGGGCGGCCCCGCCACGGGTGGAAACACCGCATTCACGCAACGGACCGTTGTCATCCAAATCACCGATAGCCTGCAGTTCGCGCCGCCCCTGGTTACGATCAATGTGGGCGATACAGCAAAATGGGTCAATAAGTCCCGGCTCCAACATACCGTGACCTGTGATCCCAAACAGGCGAAGTATCCCACGCACGTTATTCTTCCCGCGAACGCCCAGCCGTTCGATTCCGGCTTTCTCATGCCGGGTGACGTGTTCACCCACACCTTTCAGGCGCCCGGAACTTACAGGTACATTTGCACGACCCACGAGTCCGCTCGCATGATAGGGGAAGTCATGGTAAATCCCGCTGGAGGCGGCAAGTAGGGGCCGACGGGACGGGCCGGATGCAGGGCGCCTTCGGGCTCGCGAAAATAATTTTTCCCGTTCGGTTTTTACGTCAAATCGGCGCGGGGTATGCCGTCTCGCTACCCCCGCATGTATGCTGGGAAATATGAAAAACCGCCATGAGGAACAACCGTGAACGCTCGCCCACCCTATTGACTATGCTGTTATAATATAAGTGGAAAGAACATCTTTCCTCCTCCAAATGAGAGCCGGGTTTACTCCTCCTTTCTTTCCCGGCTCTCTTTTTTTTGCTCGAAATTCGTTCCGCTCGCTCCCTCATGGCGCCCCCCGTCCTCATTCATTCCGAAGATCCGCCCCCGCACGATCATCCCGTCCCCGAACCTGCCATGAATATCGTCCAGGGCCTTGTCCAGCCTCTCGCGCGCCTCGACGAAGGAGTGCGGAAAGAGCCTTATCTGCCGAGGTCC
>CAYOVG010000027.1:0-33189 GCA_964407285.1 uncultured Syntrophobacteraceae bacterium | reverse complement strand
TAGCGAGGTGAAAGCTCCGTCCTTTCCGCGCGCCTCGATTCCGGTGATCCGTGACCCCGCAGGCTGCTCCGGGTTCCAGGTGAACCGCAAACCCGCCACCTGGAGGAACCTGCCCGTTCCCTCGCCTTTGGGATCGTTCGCCCTGCTCACCCCGTTCTCCAGAACGGTCTTGAGATCGGCCCCCCGTAAATCGACGGTGGAAATGGTATTGCCGAACGGCGAAATCTCCAGGATTTGCCCCAGATTCACTTCTCCGGCGGGCAGCCCGGAGCGTATGCCGCCTCCATTTGTGAGCGCGATAACGGCCCCGAAGGTTTCGCCGGCGGCAAGAATCGCGTCGGCAATGAGGTTGCCCAGGGCGCACTCCTCAAAGCGGCACCGTATCTCCTCGCCTGCAAGGGGAGTCGAGTTGACGCCGACGACTTTCTTGCGTATCTCGTCCAGCGATTTGTTCATGATCGCGAGTTGGGCCGCGGCCTCGGATTCCTCGGGTATGCTCGAATCCATGCGAATCGGGCCGCCGTCCCATGCAACGGGGACCCCGTTGTTGTCGAAGGCCACCTCCAGCAATCCCAGGTACCTGCCCCAGGAACCGCCTGAGACTATCAAAACCGGAGACCCGGAAGGAGAACGGACTACGATGGGGTAGGGACCTTCGGCTTTGGGGTCCGTATTGGAGAGGAACGTATGGCTGTGACCGGCCACGATCACGTCCAGTCCGTCCACGGTTTTGGCTACGTCTTCATCCCGGCTGACGCCTGCGTGGCTGAGGGCGATGATCTTATCGATTCCCATCTTTTTCAGTTCATCCACGGCGGCGGAAACGGACGACTCGATGTCGGCGAAGGTTACGTTGGGGCCGGGCTGAGAGTTCGTCTTCGCCGTCTCGGTGGTGTAGCCCACTATCCCTATCTTCCGGCCCCCTATTTCGACTACGGTGAAGGGTTTGATGAGGCCCTTGAGGCATTCGTCGCCGCCGGCATCGATATTGGCGCTGAGCACGGGAAACGGTACGCTGCGGATGAAATCGCTTAGGTTGCACGGGCCCTTGTCGAACTCATGGTTTCCGACCGCCATGGCGTTGTAGCCGAGCCGCTTCATGAAGATCGTGCTGGCTTCTCCCTTGAATTGCGTGAAGAACAGGGAGCCCTGGAATTGGTCCCCGGCATCCACCAGGATTACGTTGGGATCATCGGCGCGGATCTCTTTGACTTTGGTCTCCATGCGCGCAACGCCGCCGATGCAGTCCTGCCCCTTCGAGGTATTTTCACCGCACGTGTCGCCGAAGCGGTTGAAGGGCATGAAGTGAGAATGAACATCGTTTGTGTGCAGCACCGTCATGCGGAATCCCTCTTCGGCGCACCACGCCGTCCGGACGTACGCGGTGTTCCCCCATCCCGTGAAGGCGGCCAGAACAAACGCCGTGATGAAACAAGTCGCGTAAGAAGAAAGAAAACGAGGTTTTACCCCCAAAAAAAGCAGTCCGGTCCTGGCGGCGCTTCCAATGTGTCCCGTATGTCCCGTCCTTTTCACCTTGGCTCCTTTTTCAAATTACCCGAGCAACCGATTTCATGCTCCCGATGTGGAGCGGTCCTGAATCCATCCCCGCAATCCCGATTCTTTCAGTACGTCTTCGTCCTTATAGCACGATTTTTCACCTGCCACACGCACGAAACGCGCACGAACCGGGTAAGCGCGGCGTCGGAATCCATGAAAGGTTCGTCAACGGCCTGAGTGCGGGGATAATGGCCGGCTCACGGGCTCCTGTGTGGGAGCCCCCGTTCTTGCTGGAGAAGGTGGTGTAACTATTCAGAAACTATTCAGACGTTCGGTTCGGATGCGCCGACGGAAATGGGAGTTCTGAGCAACAAATACTTTTCAAACCCGAAACATCAGGGTCAAGAGCAACCGTCACTGCTTCCTTCCGTATTCGAGACGCAAACCGGCTGGGACGGGCTCTGCCCGGCTCGCCCGGATCGGGTGGCCCTGGTCCGGGCATCGCTCACGGAGTGGAAGCATGAATGAGAAGATGGTCCCGAAACATGCCGAAGTGAGGCGACTTACCGTATTGCTCCAGCAGCGGAAGCTGCTCTTCGAACAGCTTCCGGGCTTCCGCGGGTGTAAGTCCGCTGTCGGCCTCGTAGTCGAAAGCGACGGAAATGGGATCTTTTCCGGGGCGCGGCGCAATACGGGAAATGTGGAAGTCCTCCGGGCGGCGGTATATCTCGGACCCCCTCAGCAGCAGGAAACGCGACTTCGATAGCGCATCGACGCATGCGGCGTTCCTTTCGAGGAACGACAGCGTATCCCCCCAATCCTCGCGCGTCTCCGAGGGGAAACCGAACATGAGAAACACCAGGTTCCGGACGCCGGCGCCGTGAGCGTCGCGCAGGACCGCTTCCATATCGGCCACGCGGGCTCCCTTTCCCATGGCGTCGAGGACCCTCTGGTTTCCCGATTCGACGCCCCACATGATGACCCTTCCCCCGGACCGGAATATCGCGTCCAGGAGGCCGCGATCGAAACCCGCGACGGGTTTGGCGTAGGCGCTGTAGCGCAAGGGCGGCCCGCCTCCGCGCGGATTGCGCGGATTCTCCAGTTCCCGGCTGAGGGCCCCGAACCTGTTCGGATGGATCATTTCGTCGACGAGGTTGAAGCGGGTCACGCCGTACCTGTCCGCCAGGGCCGCCAGGTTGGACGCCGTCCGCTGCACGGGCTCCTCCCGGTACGCCAGGTAGGTCTTCCGGTGCGTGCAGAACGTGCACCGCCGCCAGAAACACCCGCGGGAGGAGAGGTAGGGCAGTATCGGTTCCGGCGAGTGGTAGGCATGGAGGTCGAAGTCGCTGAAGTCGGGAAGCGGGATGACGTTCAAATCGGGGACCGCAACCCCCGGATTGGAAACCACCCGATCCCCCTCCTTGTACACCAGCCCCGGAACTCCGCGCAGCCCCTCACTGCCGGGGTCCGCTCCCGCCCGGCATCCTTCCCGGCCCGCCCGAGCTTCGTGGACGAACGCGTCGATTCCCGCTTCCCCTTCCCCCAGCATCAGGAAATCGATGAAGCGATCGAGTTCCAGTTGTCGGCTCGCGTCTCCCAGCGGTATGTCGATGGGGTCGGTGAGGAGGGATTCCGGGCGGGGCATCACGGAGAGGGTAGCCCCTCCCAGGAGCGTCGCCGCCCCATCCGCCTTGAGCATGCTCGCGACGGCAAGGGCGAAGTAAAGCTGCTGGCTGAAGAGGAGCGAGATCCCGGCGATATCGGGCTGAAAATCCCGTACGGGGGAAACAAGCTCGTTGAAGAACGCGTCCACCAGGGCCGGCGATTGCAGGCCGCAAAGGAGGCGACGGGCGAAGTTCTCGAAAAGGCCGTTCAGCACGGCCGTGAAATTCCTGTAAACCCCGGCGTGATGGTTGTAGGCGCCCAGGTCGAGGAAAGCATCGAGCCCGGCGCGGCCTCGAAGAAAGTCGCAGGACTCCGCCACCTTCGCCGCCGTCCCTGCATGGTCCCACTTGCGTATCGACATCTTCAGGCGGCCGTCACGGAGCCACCGAAGCGCCTGCTCGTGGTAGGCCAGGTTCAGGTCGAAAACGCGGACCTCGGGAGAGTTCGCGGAGGCGAACTCCCCGCGTCTTCCGCTCTCCCCGCGCCTGAGATAAGCCGCAATGCTCGCCACCCCGAGAGGGGGGCTCGTGGGGTGCATGGCAGGCGGAAAAATCAAGGCCAGCCTGGGCCCGCCCCCATCCGCTCCCCTATCTGATCCATGCGGCGCGTGTTCCATACTATTCGATCCACCTACCAGCTACCAGTCTTCCGGAGGAGGCAACTCCTTACGGCGCGCCTGCCCGCGGGGTTCGATCGGCGCAGGCCCCCTCCCGGAAGCCTCCTCACGTCCCCCGACCATGGCCGCCAACCGCCTCGCGTGTTCCAACCCCAGTTCCGCCTGGGCGTTCAATTCCTCGGCCGCGGCCGCCGCCTCCTCGGAAGTGGACGCATTGCTCTGCGTTACCTGGTCGAGTTGATGCATGGACTTGCTCATTTCCTCCAGGCCGTGGGCCTGCTCCTTGCTCGCCAGGGTAATGGAGTGGGTCTTCTCGCCCATGACGGTGGCGGACCTCACGATTCCGTCGAAATCGTCGCTCATGTGCCTCAGAGCTTCCGCGCCCTTTCTCACTCTCTCCACCGTATGTTCGAGAAGCGCCTGGGTATTCCCGGCGGCCTGAGTGGCCCTGAAAGCCAGGCTCCTCACCTCGTCGGCCACCACGGCGAATCCCGCCCCGGCCTCGCCGGCCCTGGCCGCCTCCACCGCCGCATTCAGAGCCAGGAGATTGGTCTGGAACGCTATGTCGTCGATGGACTTGATGATGGTCCCGATCTTCTCGCTGTCCTGTTCGATCAGGCTCATCTCCCTGGTCAGCTCGATGAGGAATTCCAGGGATCGCGCCGACTTGGCGATGTTCTCGTTCATGAGTTGAGCGGCGCCGGCGGTAAGGTCCGCGGTCGTCTGGCCGCTTGCGGCCATTTCCTCCAGGGTGGTCGAAAACTCCTCCAGGGTCGCCGCCTGTTCCTGCGCCCCTTCGGCCAGTTGCTGGCTGGCGGAAGACACCTGGTTGGCCGCGGAGGACACCTGGTTGGCGCCTTCCGTCAACTCCCGGACTATCACCCTGACCGGGCGCGTTATGCTCAGCGTAATGACCACGGCAAGAATGCCTCCCGCAACCAGCGCAACCAGCGATCCTATCAGCATCACCCGCGAGGCGAACTCGGCTCCGGCCATATTCTCGTCCCCGACGGTCACCGCCCCCGTTATGCCCGCCTCGGAAGTGCTTTCAACGGCAACCAACGCCTTTTGAGCGACTTCAGTCCGCTTCTTCGCCAGTTCGTCGAGCTTGCGCATGTTGTCCAGAAGCGCTTTGAGCTTCTCCCTGTAGGCGGCGTTCATCTTGACGATCGTATCTATCTGCTCGAGATTTACCGCCTGTCGCGTGATTGCCCTGAGTTCCGCCATTTTCTTTTCGACGGCGTCGAAATTGGGGACGACCTCATCCACGTACTTGGAATCCCTGGTGGCCTGAGCGCGCCAGTTGGCCACACGAACGGCGTTGCGCAATCCCCCAACTTCCTGCATGATGAATATCTTGTTGAGCCGGTCTTCGAGCCGCGCGGCATCGGCGCCCGCTTTGATTTCCAGTTGCATCTGGTCCCGTTGCGAGAGAAGAAAAGCCCCGCTGGTTTTGGAGAACTCTTCCGCCGTTTCGAGGAGTCCCTTCCGGAGGTCCTCGACGGCCCGATTGCTCCGATCCGTCTCCTCCACCATCTTCTCATAGTCGTTGATTCCGGCTTCGATCGAATCCGCACTCGCCTTGAGCTTCACCAGGCGGGGGGACCTGCTTGCCAGGTCGCGGGCCTGGCCTATGAGCTTCTTGACCAGTTCGATCTTCTCCTTGCCCGACTGGAAAGATTTGGAATCGCCGGTATATCCGTAAGTCCTCATCTCCAGCATCGCCTGGCTGAAAGCCCTTTCAAGCTCGTTGCAGATCCGGACCTCGGGCAGGTACTCCTTCCCGAGCATAACGGAGTGCTTTTCTATTTGATTCGTTTCATAGATTCCGACTCCCCCGAGGAACAACGTCACCAGGATCACCACTCCAAAACCCAAAGCAATCTTAACTCCGAGGGTCAACTTGCGCATCTCGTCAGCTCCCGCTATCCAGTTTGTCACCAGGTCGAGTCATACTCCGCTTTCGTCCGTCCACACCCGAGGCAGGAAAGAAACGTCCCGGCCGGCTTCCCGGTTGCCGACCATGCATCGAGCGACTTCTGAAAACTCGATCACTTATATTTACGCGAGATTCCAGTTAAATAATACGAATGGGAAGAAATGGCAAACCCTAATCCTGCAAAGTACCCGTGTTGCATACGGTTCTTGTGTCGTCGAAAGCACGGGAACGGCGTTCCCGCCGGACGGGAAATGCCTTTTTCATTTGAATTCACGTCCGGAATGAAGTATCTTCGCTGCTTACTTAAGGTCTATACGCTAACCCATATTCTTGGCAAAGCATGCGTCTGGGAAAACCTTCAACGAACTACTTTCCGACTGCCATTCCGGAGCAGCATCGACACAGGAGGGCGGAGTGCGCAGCGCGAAACGTCGCCTGAGCTTTTTTCCGGGTCTTCAACAGATCATACAGGCGAAGGCGAAACGGTTGTTCGATCTTGCCCTGGCCGGTCCGGCTTTCTTCATCCTCGCTCCCGTGATGGCGCTCATAGCCGTCATGATACGGTTGTCCATGGGGGGTCCCGTATTCTTCCACCAGGTGAGACCCGGTCTTCATGGCGCCCCTTTCAAACTGTACAAGTTTCGCACCATGACGGACGAGCGCGACGGCCGGGGGCGCCTGTTGCCCGATGCGGAGCGTATGACGGCGCTGGGAAAGTTCCTGAGGTCCACGTCGCTCGACGAACTCCCGGAGCTGTTCAACGTCCTGAAGGGCGAAATGAGCGTTGTCGGGCCCAGGCCGTTACTGATGCGCTATCTCGACCGCTACACTCCGGAGCAGATGCGCCGGCACCTGGTAAATCCCGGAATCACGGGGTGGGCCCAGATCAACGGCCGCAATGCGATAAGCTGGGAGGAGAAGTTCAGGCTGGATGCGTGGTATGTGGACCACCACTCCATCCGGCTCGACATCGAAATCGTTGCGCGCACGATAGGGAAGGTTTTTTGCCGGGAGGGGATTTCCCAGCCGGGCCGGGCGACCATGGAGGAATTCATGGGAACGGGCGCACAGGAGCGGAGAGCGACGGATGCCTGAGACGAAACCACCTCGGCTTTTTCTTTCTCCACCCCACATGGGCGGCGAGGAGATGCGCTTCGTTCAGGAAGCGTTCGAATCCAACTACATTGCTCCCGTCGGACCGATGATCAAGGAATTCGAGACGGAGTTTTGCGAGAAGACCGGCATTGCTCATGCGGCGGCGGTCACCAGCGGGACGGCGGCCATGCACCTGGCCTTGCACGCGCTCGGAGTCGGGGCCGGAGACACCGTCATGGCATCCACCCTGACGTTCATAGGAAGTGTGAGTCCCATCATATTTCAGGGAGCCACGCCGATTTTCATTGATTCGGATCGCATTTCGTGGAATATGGACCCTGACCTGCTCTCCGAGGAACTGGAGCGTTGCGCGAGGAAGGGGCATTTGCCCAAAGCGGTCGTACCGACGGACATATACGGCCAGTGCGCCGACCTGGACCGCATACGGGCAGCCTGCGACCGGTACGGGATACCGGTGATCGTGGATGCGGCCGAAGCACTGGGGGCCACCCGCGGTGGGCGTAGCGCCGGGGCCGGCGCGAAAGCGGCGGTCTATTCGTTCAATGGGAACAAGATCATCACGACATCCGGAGGCGGGATGCTCGCTTCCGATGACGCGGAACTCATCACGACGGCGGAGTTTCTCTCTCAGCAGGCGCGCGAGAGCGCGCCGCACTACGAGCACGCCACCGTCGGATACAACTACCGCATGAGCAACATTCTGGCGGCGATCGGGCGGGGGCAGCTGAGAGTGCTCGACGAGCGCGTCGAGCAGAAGAGGATGCTTTTTGAGCGGTACCGGGAAGCGCTGGGCGATACGCCGGGTATTGAATTCATGCCGGAGGCTCCCTACGGGAAGTCGAACCGGTGGCTCACCGTGGTTCTGATCACGCCGGAGGAGTTCGGAGCAGATCGCGAGGCCGTGCGCACGGCGCTGGAAGACCATGACATCGAGTCCCGGCCCGTGTGGAAGCCCATGCACCGGCAGCCGGTTTTCAGGGACTGCCGTATCCGAGGGGGCTCCGTGAGCGAGGACCTTTTCCGACGGGGGCTCTGCCTGCCCTCGGGAACTCGCATGAGCGCCGGTGACGTGGAGCGTGTCGTGAGCATCATCAAAAGTCTGCCCGGAGAAAACCGCGAATAGAAGTGGAGTGTAGTGCATGATGCGCGGAATCACGATAGTGGAATGGGTGAAGTCACTTTTCATCTGGAATCAGTGGAAAAACCCGAAGCTTTACGTGATGCTTCTCAGCGATGCGTCGATCTTTGCCCTGGCTCACGTGCTTGCATATCTTTATCGCTTCGACGGGGAGATCCCCAACAACCGGTACGAGCAACTCGAAGTGCTGCTCCCTCACCTGATAATGTTCAAGCTGGCCGTATTCTACAGCTTCGGCCTCTATAAGGGGATGTGGCGCTATACGGGGCTCGCCGAGTGCTGGCGGCTGGCTCAGGCCTGCCTCCTCTCCCTTATCTGCATCACCACGCTGTTGCTCTACATAAACCGGTTCCACGGTTTTTCGAGGACCGTCATGATCCTCGACGCCCTGCTCACCTTCATGCTGGCGGGAGGGCTGCGGATCGGGATTCGTTCGTACTATGTGGGCGTGACCACCAGGAAGGCCGCGGGGACTTTCACCTTTCCGTGGCAGGAAGTCACACGTCCCGATTTCAAGCGCGTCGTCATCATCGGCGCGGGGAACACCGGCGAGCGGATGCTGCGGGAGATCTTCGACAATCCCCACCTGAACTACCAGATCGTCGGCTTTCTGGATGACGATCCAAGGAAGCGCGGACGCAGCGTTCACGACGTGCCGGTGCTGGGCCCCGTGGACCTGCTGCCGAAGATCAACGACAAATTCGGTATCGACGAGGCTTTCATCATCACCCCGAGCGCCACGGGCGTCCAGATGCGTCGCATCGTGGAGATCTGCAAGGCCTCCGAAATCCCTTATAAAACGCTGCCGGGAATCGGAGAAATCATCGACGGCAAAGTCAGCATCAAGGCCTTGCGCGACGTGAACTACAACGACCTGCTCGGCCGCCCCCCGGTCACCATGGACATGGCGGGCATCCAGGAATACGTGACCGGCCGCGTGATTCTCGTCACCGGGTGCGGCGGGTCCATAGGATCGGAACTTTGCCGGCAGTTGCTGCGCTTCAAACCCAAAATGCTCGTTCTCGTGGACGCAAGTGAAGCCAATCTGTTCTACATCCAGATGGAACTCCACCACGAACTGAGATTCCACTCCTATCACGCCGTGCTGGGCCGCGTGCAGGACCGTCCGCTCATGGAAATGATATTCGAGATGCATCGCCCTCACGTGGTGTTTCACGCCGGAGCCTGCAAGCACGTTCCAATGCTGGAGTCGAATCCCTGGGAAGCCGTGTACAACAACGTGCTGGCGAGCCAGGTCCTGATGGAGACGGCCGTCAAGTACGGCACCGAACGTTTCGTGCTGGTTTCCACGGACAAGGCGGTTCGTCCCACGAACGTGATGGGCGCCAGCAAGAGGATTACCGAACTTCTGATGCAGTGCTCGCAGGGCAAGGAGACCCGCTTCATCGCGGTGCGATTCGGCAATGCCGTGGGATCGTCCGGGTCGGTCATCCCGCTTTTCCGGAAGCAGATCGAACAGGGGGGTCCGGTTACCGTAACGCATCCCGAAGTCACGCGGTACTTCATGACCATACCCGAAGCTTCCCAGTTGATCCTCCAGGCGGGCGCCATGGGAGAAGGGGGCGAGATCTTCATCCTCAAGATGGGAACGCCGGTAAAGATCAACGACATAGCCCGCGACCTCATCCGTCTTTCCGGAAAGGTCCCCGGCAAGGACATCGAAATCACCTATATCGGCCTCAGGGACGGCGAGAAGCTCTATGAAGAACTCATTACCGTCGGCGAAGGCATTGTCAATACCGGCCACGAGAAGATCATGGTGCTCCGCTGCAACGGAGACTGGCACGGGAGAGCGTGCGTCGAGGAGTACCGGATCTGGCTCTACGCAAAGATCCGGGAGCTGTGCCGGGAAGCCGACCGGCACGACGTCCGGGCCATCAAGGAAAAACTCCGCGAAATCGTGCCGGAGTTCACGCCCCAGGATATGAATGAAAACTACGAACGCAAGGCGGCTTCAGCGTGATGTAGCCATGAATTGCCCCGCAGCGCAACGCTCATGGGCAGTCCTCTTCGCAGCCGCGTCGGTATCCGTCTTTCTGGGACTGAACCTCGTCGCCGTAATCGGCTCGGACTTCAGGGGATCGGACCAGTACTGGTACATGGCGGATACGCAAACCCTGCTGGATGGAGGACCGAAGACATCCAACGGCCTGTATCCGGCCCAGGTTCTGAAGTATGGCGCGGACTACAGGGGTCCCTTCGTTCACCACACACTGAACAACTACCTCGTGCTTCCCGCGGCCGGCGTGCTCGGAGCATTCCGGGGATGGGTGGCCACAAACGCCGTTGCATCGATCGCCGCGGCCTTCCTGCTCGCCCTCCTCATCAATGAGATATCCGGTCGTCTCCCCGCCGGAATCGGATTCGCGGTCTTCCTGCTGCTCCCATTCACGGTATGGCAATCCATTCAACCGCTCCTGGAGGCGACGATTGCGCCGTTCGTTGCGATCCTGACGGTCTCGTACGCCCTGGCGGGACAGCGGAAAAAGCACTGGTGGGGAGTGAGCATCGCCGTGTCCCTCCTGCTCTTGTGCCGGGTCTCGTACGCCCCGACGGCCGTGGCGCTTCCTCTTGCATACCTGCGGGACAACAGACCGCTGCGGCCGAACGCCGTCCTCGCGGCCGCGAAGCTGTGCCTGCCGCCATTGGCGGCCTTGCTTATCCGGAAGTACCGGCTGATATCCTCCATGCTCACCACGAACCTGGTTCCGGGCAAGTCGGACGATATCAACCTGCGTCTCTTCGGGCCGGAGTCCATCACGGCTCTGAGCGAAACGGCGCTCAAACTGAAGGAATGCATTCTGTACCATGTGGCTCCCGGTTCAGCCGGCTTGTACGTTTTCGTCATCCCTTTCAACATCCTGGTCATCGCGTTCGTTTACGGCCTTTTCAAGAGCCTGCGAACCGGTTCGTCCCCTGGTTCAAGCACAAGCGACCTCGTCGGAAATAGCGGACTCACGATCGCTCAAACAGCAAAGGAGAATCGCTACGGGGATGATCGTTCGGGCGAACTTCTACGCCGCACCCTGGAACTCGGCGCCGTGCTCCTGCTGCTCCATTTCATACAGGGCGTCGCGCACCAGGTGCAGTTCCGGTACTTCCTGACCACCGTTCCGCCACTGCTGTGCATCGCCGTGGCGACGACGTCCGGGAGGGGATGGTTCGACGCCACGCCCCGGAAACTGATCGCGGTTGCCTCCGTTCTCCTCGCGCTGGGCATGGTCGATGCTTCTCTTGCGCTGCACAGCTCGGCGGAAGGGCGGAAAGAAGCCGTAATGCGCGACAAAATGTCCACGATGCTCGATGGGATTATCTCTCCCGACGATCGCATCATCGACATCGCGGACGAAGCCTTCCAGTACCTGAAGGCGGAGTACTGCTTCAGACCCGCCGCGGTGCTCCATATCGCTCCATGGTATGATTCGGACATCTGTGATAGACTCCGGCGCGCATTTCGCCCGGACTGGATATTTTGCCCGAAGGACGCGGCAATAAAGAACAGCTTCAAAGTGAGCGATCCTCCGGTCTTGACCGGATTTCCGGCTCCATATTCCGATTGGGGATTGTACAGGTTGGGAGAAGACGGCGGAAACGCCGTCAGGTCGCAACACCATCGACGGGCATGCGTGGCGCGATAGCCGGCCAACGCCCGCGGGAGCGTGAGAACGCCCACCGAAGCGCATGGAATTACACGGGAGGACAATGCAAAATTCAACGATCGGCCAAGTGAATGTGCTCTTTACCAGCGTGGGACGCCGGGTCGAACTGCTCCGGGCGTTCCGCGCCGCATACCGGAAACTGGGAATCGGCGGGAACATCGTCGCCCTGGATATCGACCCCATCGCGCCCGCGCTCCGGGAAGCGGACAGGCCCTACATCGCGCCGCGCGTCAACTCGGCGGACTATATCCCCACCGTTGTGGAAATCTGCCGCAGAGAGCAGGTGGGTATGGTGTTCCCGCTGATCGATCCCGATATTCCGGTACTGGCGAACCACAGGGCGGAAATCGAACAGGCGGGCGCGCGGGTGGCGGTCGTGAGTCCGCGGATGGCGGCGATGACCGCCGACAAATGGGAGACGGTGAAGTTTTTCGCCGGCCTTGGCTTGGCCGCGCCGAGGTCGTGGCTGCCCGAGGATTTCGGCTCCATCCCGAGGGACTACCCGCTTTTCATCAAGCCCCGCGGGGGCAGCGCGGCGCAGAACACGTTCAAGGTCCGAAACGAGCGGGAACTCGCCTTCTTCATTGAATACGTTCCGGACCCCATCGTCCAGGAGTACCTTCCGGGACCGGAGATAACCAATGACGTGATCGTCGGCCTGGACGGAGAGGTGCTGGACGTCATATCGCGCAGGCGCATCGAAGTGCGCTGGGGCGAGGTCGCCAAGGGCGTGACCGTGTACGACCCGGCCGTCACGCGGGCGTGCATCGGGATAGCGGAGGCGATGCGGGCGGTCGGCCCCATAACGGTCCAGTGCATGATGAAGGACGGGACACCCCATTTTACCGAGATCAACGCAAGGCTCGGGGGCGGGGTCCCGCTCGGCGTCGCCGCGGGGTCCGATTCTCCGGCGTGGCTGCTGGCGAAAGCAGCGGGGCTCCCGATCGACATCCCGCCCCCCGGAAGCTACAGGCAGGGGCTCTACATCACCCGTTTCGATGATTCTTTTTTCCTATCGGAGGACGAGCGTGGCAAGATGGCAGGCAATCGTCTTTGACCTGGACGATACGCTCTATCCGGAGCGCGATTTCGTCCTGAGCGGATTCCGGGCGGTTGCCCGCTGGGCGGCATCCCGCCTGGGAATCCCCGCAGATGCGGGGTACGGCGAACTGCGGGGTCTCCTTGATGAAGGAGTGCGCGGGAGCACTTTCAACGAATGGCTGAGCAGGCGCGGAATCGCCACGGATGAATGGGTCCCGGAAATGATCGAGGTCTACCGCACGCATATTCCCGACATCGAGCCCTTCGAGAACGTTCCGGGAATCCTTGCGCGGTTGCGGGCCGCCCGGTACTGCCTCGGGCTCCTGAGCGACGGCTACCTCGACGTGCAGCGGCGCAAACTGGAGGCGCTCGGACTGGAGCCGGCATTCGACGCGGTCGTCTTCTCGGACGAATGGGGCCGTAGCGCGTGGAAGCCCAGCACGAAACCCTTCGAGGCGGTCCTCGAAAGGCTCGGCGGAGCGCATCCCGCCGGGGCGGTCTACGTGGGGGACAACCCTTCCAAGGACTTCCTGGGGGCGCGAAACGCGGGGATGTTCTCCATCAGGGTAAGGACCCTGGAGGCCCTATACGGCAGTCTCGAACCGGAATCGCCCCGGCACGCTCCCGACCTGGAGATACCCGGCCTCGACGGCCTCGAGCAGGCCCTCCGGAAACTGGAGGATGCCGCTTGCAACGGCCTTGCCTTCGAACGTTATAATGACCTACAGGCGCGAATGCCTTGACCCCGCATCCGGTGACGGATATAAGGGGGTGCCTGTAAATTATGAGCGGCAGGCCGGTCTTCGTTCGCCGCGCAAAAGATAAAGGAGGATTCCCTAAATGGCGCTTATTCGCAGTCGTATTATCGACATGATTTCCCGGGCGATCGCTTCCCTTCCGGACTCATCGGGACAGGTCCCCTCGTCGCCCCCGCCCGTGGAAGTCGAACTGGACATTCCGAAGCTCAGCCAGCACGGCGACTATGCGACGAACGTCGCAATGGCGCTCAGCCGGCATCTCAAACGAAACCCGCGGGTAATAGCGCAGGAGATCCAGCGGGAATTGAAAGACCCCGACCATATCATCGAGCGCATGGAGATAGCCGGGCCGGGCTTCATGAACTTTTTCGTAAGCCCCGGCGCGTGGGTCGGAGTGATCGAAGAGATACTCGAAAACCCGGAAACTTACGGCCGCCAGAATATCGGGGGGAAAAAGAAAGTCCAGGTGGAATTCGTGAGCGCCAACCCCACCGGTCCCTTGCACATCGGCCACGGCAGAGGCGCGGCCACCGGCGATGTTCTGGCCAATATACTTGCGGCGTGCGGTTACGATGTGGTAAGGGAGTATTACATCAACGACGCCGGCAAGCAGATGGATACGCTGGGCAGGAGCCTGTACTACCGTTACCGGGAACTGCTCGGGGAGAAGATCGAATTTCCCGAGAACCACTACCAGGGCGAATACATGCGCGACGAGGCGGCCGCGTTTCGCCGGGAAACGGGAGACCGCTACCACAACGCGCCCCTGGAGGAGGTGCTGCCCGTGTTTACCCGGTTCGCGGGGGATCACATTCTCGCGGGGATCAGGGACGACCTGGAGGCCTTCGGCGTGAGGTTCGATGTCTGGACGAGCGAGCAGACTCTCCACGACGCCGACGCGGTGCGCAAGGCCATCGATGCGCTCCGGGCGGCAGGTTTCATCTACGAGAGCGAGGGGGCCACGTGGTTCCGCAGCACGGCGTTCGGCGATGAGAAGGACCGGGTAGTGGTCCGGGCCAACGGCGTCAGCACCTATTTTGCCGCCGACCTGGCTTACCACAAGAGTAAATTCGACCGGGGCTTCGACCTGGTCATCGACATCTGGGGAGCGGACCATCACGGATACGTGCCTCGAATGACGGCGGGCGTACAGGCCATGGGGCGGGAGGCCTCCGATCTTCGGGTCATCCTGGTGCAACTGGTGAACCTCCTGCGCGGCGGCCAGCCGGTCGCCATGTCCACGCGGGCGGGCGAGTTCGTGACGCTGCGCGAAGTAATCGACGAGGTGGGCAAGGATGCGGCCCGCTACATTTTCCTCACCAGGAGGTCGGACAGCCACCTGGATTTCGACCTCGATGTGGCGAAGATGCAAAGCAACGACAACCCGGTGTACTACGTCCAGTATGCTCACGCGCGCCTTTGCAGCATTTTCGAAGTGGCGGCGGAAAGAGGGGTTGCTTTCGATCCGGCCGGCAAGGGGTCGGTCAGGTTGAACCTGCTTGAAGTTCCGGAGGAATTCCAGTTGATGAAGATGCTCGGCGAATACCCCTCCGTGCTGGCGGGGAGCGCCGCCTACCTGGAACCGCACAGGATAACGTATTACCTTCACGAACTGGTGTCTCTCTTTCACAGCTACTACAACCGGAACCGTATCCTGGGCGAGGATCCGGAACTTACGAAGGCCCGGCTCTATCTCGCCCATGCCGTTCGCGCCGTCATTCGCAACGCCCTCGGCTTGTTGGGAGTGGCAGCGCCGGAGAAGATGTAGGGAACGGGATCTAAAGGGGGAGGACCCATGGCTTATCCCGAGAGAAAGGTCATCAGTCCCAGGCTCATTGAAAAGGACGTCGAACAGGAGCCGTGGAAATTCAAACTGGAACTGAATCCGCGCCGGATAGTCCTGTACGGGTTCTCCCTGGTGGTCGTCCTGGTCTGGATGTTCGCGTTCGGGGTCCTCGTGGGAAGAGAAATGCCCCTGATCGATCCCAACGAGATTTCGCTCAAGGCGCAGGTTGTGCGCTTGCTCGGGCTCGGGCGGCAGCCTGCCCCGAAACCGGAGAATCCCGCCGCCACCTGGGAAACTCCCGAAAAGATGGTATCGACGCTCAAATACCACGAGTCGCTGGCGGAAGGCGCTCCCGCCACTCTCGGGCTGCCGCCCGCGAACTCGCAGGAATCCCGTGCTCCCGCGGCCCCCGCGGCCCCCTCCCCTGCTCCTGCTCCCACCAATCCCCCGGAGCCGAAAAAGCCCGCCGCAAGCGCCGTCCAGCCCCCCGCAAAGCGTGAACCCGCGGCCGAAACCCCGGGCGAACGGTACACTATTCTCGTCGCCACGCTGAAGAGCAAGGATGGCGCGCAACGGCACGTGGAGCAGTTGAAAGCCAAGGGCTATTCGGCCCGCCTGGAAGTTGTCGAAGGACGGCTTTTCCGGGTGATGGTCGGAAGCTTCGATAACCGGGACCGCGCCACGAAATTCGCCGGCGAGTTGAGCAAGAGGGAAATGGTGGAGGCCAACGTGATGCGTGAAGCCCAGTAAGGATACGGATACCGGACGTTCGACGCCGGACGGGACGGTCTCCGTCGGACGTCCCGCATCGGGCGCCGGATACGAATCCCCTCCCGGCCCGGCCCGTATGACCGCCCCCCTTTCGTGAAGCGGATTGCTTTACATTGCATGACTATGATCTTATTATCAGGTAATCCCTATTTTGGCGAAGGCATCGAAGGGCCATAGCCGCCCGTTCATCCTGCCTCGCTTCTTCCATGGTTCTCTTTCGGCTGTTCTCTCGGTGCTTGCGAGCGGGGTGCGAGTATGAAAACTTTCCTGACTGTAATCGCGGTTTTGTTGATTTTAGCGGCGGGCGTCCTTACCTACCTGCTGACCGGCAGCTACAATGTCGCCGCGACGGAACCTCACTGGGACATCACCCATGACCTCCTGGAGGTTGTGCGCGAACGGTCGATCGAAGCGCACAGCAGGGGAATCAACGCGCCGCCCCTCAAGGATTACCCGCATATGCGGGAAGGATTCGTTCACTTCCACAACGTTTGCCGGATATGCCACGGCGCGCCCGGGTACAACCGGGCCGAATTCGCGATGGGACTCTACCCCCTCCCCCCGGACCTGGGTTCTCCGGCGCTGCAGGAGGAGTTTACCGACGCGCAGATTTACTGGGTCGCCAAACATGGACTCAAAATGACCGGCATGCCGTCGATGGCCGAAGCTTCTCACGGCGACGGCGACCGGGAACTCTGGGGTATCGTCGCCTTTGTCAGGAAACTGGCGGAACTGCAGGATGAAGAATACAGGGCGATGGTCCGGAAGGAAGGTCTCTCCGAAGCCGAACCCGGCGCTCACGAGCACGGCCACGAACAGGGCGGCGGTCATGGGCATGGCGACGGCGGCCGTGAGCATGACGCTCATCGGAACGAGAACAGCGGCGCACACTGAGGATAGCCCGGACAAGACAAAACAGGGGAGCGAAGTTTGGCGGGGAGGAGCGGATTTTCCCTTATTCCGCTCCGGACATCACATCGGGTCACGCCGGAGCGGAAACCGGGACCGGCGGATCGAAACCGACCGCCGCTCATATATCGTTTCACCAGACTTTGCACACTCTATACAAGGCCTCGCTGCTGCTTTTCGATCCACTCACGCTTTCGTTGCGCCTCGATTGTGAACATTGCCACGGGCCATGCCTCGAGCCGTTTGAGCCCGATTTCATTCCCGGTATCCTCGCAGTAGCCGTAGGAACCGTCTTCGATCCGGTCCAGGGCCTCATCGACTCGATAGATAAGGTCCCGGATGCGGTCTTCGGCTCCGAGTTCCACGCCGGCTTCCATGTCGACATAAGCCCGGTCCGCGTTGTCACCGGCAATGTCGAGGTGTTCGCTCTTGAGGTCGACGAGTACGTCGTTGAGTTCACGGACCAGGTCATCGCGCCATGCCAGCAGCTTGCGCCTGAAGTATTCGAGTTGCCTTGGATTCATATAGGGTTCGCTGTCCGATGGCTTGTACCCTTCGGGAATCTCGATGCTCATAGGTAACTCCAGTCCAATAGATCGTGTCGAATTCCGGACTGCCGTATCCAGGGTGCAAAAATGCATCGCCCCGTCCGCCGGATCACGCAGCCACTTATGGGAATTGGAGGACAAGTCACGATTATAATGACTTTTTCTCTCGTTTTTCTAATATAGGTTTCCCACCTGGGTTTGTCTCGTTCACCAGGACTGTTTTTGGCATCCCCTAATCCGCCCCGGCAGCGGCCACCAGGCTCCCCGCCACCACGTTCGCCATCGCCCAGACCGTATCGAGGGCCTGGAACTGCGACGAAACACTCGCATCGAAACGGATGCGCATGGCGGGTTCGAACTCTTCATCGCCCTCCCAGAGCATGAAGGCCATGGGGACCCTGGGCAGCACCCAAAGCCTGAAGGCGGCGTCGGCGGCGTCGATCTCCACCCCCTTGAGCCTGCGGGCGGCGTTGCGAAAGGCGTCCGGACGCGAACCGAAGTGTTTCAACAGGTACTTGACGGGCATTTCGTGAGGACCGCGAAAGAAGAAGCTTCCGCCCGGAATATCCTTCTCGCCCACCCATTTTCCGGACAGGGGTTCAGGAGCGGCTTCGAGCAGGTAGTGCAGCACCACCAGGTAGAATTGAAACAGCAGCTTTTGCGGCACGTACGCAGCGGTGGAAGAAGCGGACGCTATCCGCATTTCATCGGGAAGGACGAGAAACTCGGCGTCGAGAAAGGGGACCCGGTAGGCCCTCGCATCACGATCGTACGGAACGGCGGCGTTGCGGCGGATTTCCTCGGGGTCCGCCTGCCTGAGCTGTTCCCAGAGGAACGGGTCGATTTCCGAGGGACTTTCGTAGGTCTTGCCCTCCCGTTTTGTTTGCTCCGCTCCATCCATCCGCTCCATTCCATGCTGCTCCGCTCTTTCCATTTGTTCCCCCTCCCGCGTTTGCTCCGTTTGCCCGTCCAACTCCATCCGCTCCATTTGCTCCGTTCGTTCCGTTTCCACGAGCGGCGCGATTACCTCACGAGCACGGGAGGCATGATCGTCCGGGACGAGAATCATTCCCCAACCGCGCTGAGCGATGAACAGGCCGTCGTAGGGCGTCTCCTCGAACGTTCTGAGAATGGCCGGTATTCCTTCCTGTTGCAGGGCGCTCATGAGGATATCGGATTCAAAACGGTTCGCCAGGGTATGAACCGGGATAAATCGGGTTTCGGACATGATTTCCCTTCTTTCCGGGGCGTCGTCCCCGAGGGGCTTCAGGGGACTGGATACCCGTTGACGCGAAGCTTCTGAAAGAGGCCGGCATGACGGTCGGGAGCGTCCATGAGCGGCCCGCACTCCGCGATGGATGCATCCCTGCGCAGGACTCCGGCGGCGAACGCCATGCATGTGGGACTGCCGCACGCGCCGCAGTTGGTCCTGGGCAACGCCTTGACGATGTCCAGCACGGACAGGGTAAGGCGCTTTTCGTACACGGGCGTGATCCGGTCCCTGTCGCGCTTTACATCAAGTATGGTCTCGAAGTAGCTCCTGCAAAGGTCCGCGGCCTCCTCCATCCCGCTCACATCCGTGATGGTCAGACGCCCGGGATGAATGCCCACGATGTGGCCGGAGTCCATGAGGTTGACGGCCCCCCCGCCGTGGACATAGGTGCAGGCCGGAAAGCGCGCGGCCAGGTACGGCAGGAGTTCCTCGATGGACTCGTCGAGGTCCATGATTACGTTGAAATTCACCGAACCGGGCAAACAAACGATGTTCACGAGGTAAAAGGAGTAACCTTGCTCCCGAACGACCTTCGGCTCCATCATAAAACCCTCCCGCGTGAGACATGCATAGGGCGAAAGGCGCTCCCGCGCCCGCATCGACCGGCGCACCGGAGCATTTCGACAACCGGGCATCGCCCGCCTGCCGATTATTATACGGCGGGAAAGAGCTGAAAAACAAGATGCAATCGGCCTCAGATCCGAATCCGCACCCGACTCAAAGTGATGAAGAGAGCAATCTGTTTGAAATTTTTCTCATTTGAGGCTATGCTTGGCACTACTTTGGAATATCAGACTATAGCGCTTTCCATGGCGCCCCGATTTCTCTTACGGGCGGACTGCAAACCTGTCGGCATTTGGAGATACGAAATACGGCCGAACGAGACGGGGCGATCGAGCAGGGTGTGATACCGGGGTGATCGGAGACGATTCCAATGTCCAGGCGACTCGAAGAAGCTTTTCTCGCTTACTGGATGATGCTGGGTATGGCTTTGCTCCTGCTCGGCGGGATCATCGGCCGTGAACTGCACCACAGCCGCGTCGATATCCTGGAAAGAGAACAGCTCCGCCTGTTGACTCAGGCGCGCCTGATCAACGAAAACCTCGGCCGGCAGTTGTGGGGAACAGACCGGGCGCTCCTGGGGGTGCGCAATAATATCGTCAGTTACACCTGGAGCCTGCGGGATTCTCAACACATCAACAGCAGCCTCAAGCTTCTCGTGGAGTCCATTCCCGGAATACGCACACTCGTCATCCTGGATGCGAACGGCATCGTTCGTTTTTCCAACCGGCAGGAATTGCCGGGTTTTAATGCCGGTTCACGCGAATACTTCCTCCAGGCGCGGCAGAACCCGGACCCTTCGGTGCTCTTCGTCTCCGCTCCCTACCAGACCGTGCTGGGGGCATGGGGCATGAACCTGACACGAGTCATTCCCGGAGAGAGTGGAGAATTTGCAGGAATTGTGGTTGCGACCCTCGATCCTGAATATTTCAAAACACTGCTGAGTTCGGTGAACTACAGTCCCGATATGTGGAGCGCGATCGCTCACGGAGACGGCATACAGTTCATGACGGCTCCGGAGCAGGAAAACCGGATGGGACGAGACATCGCCCAGCCCGGTTCTTTCTTCACGCGTCATCGTGAGAGCGGGAGAACCGAGAACGTGTTGACCGGAACCTCTTGCACAACGGGTGAAGAGCGTATGATGGCCCTGCAGACCATCAAGCCTCGCCTTCTTCCCATGGACAAACCGTTGATCGTTACGGTTGGAAGAGCCGACGCCGCAATAACGAAGCACTGGCGGAAAGACGCCGTGATGCAGGGCGCAACGTTCGCCCTCGTCGCCCTGGCGTCGGTGTCGGCGCTGGCGGCTTTTCAGCGCCGCAGGCGCGCCCACTTCCTGGAACTCGAGCGCGCCGACGCGGACCTCCGTGAGAGCGCCGAACGGTTGAGGCTGGCGACCGAAGCGGCGGGTGTGGGGGTATGGGAATACAACTTCGTCACAGGCCGGTTGGTGTGGGATGCATCCATGTTCGCCATTTACGGTGTCGCTCCGACGGCGTTTTCCTCCGCCTACGACGCCTGGTGGAACAGCTTGTTGCCCGAAGACAGGGAAACGGCCCACAGGACGGCCCAAGAAGCTTTTGAAGGGGAGAAGCCTTACGATACCGAGTTTCGCATTGTCAGAGGCGACGGCGAGGTGCGCACGATCCGAGCCATCGCGCAGGTTGAAAGGAACGAGAACGGGCAGCCGGTCAGAATAGTCGGAACCAACAAGGACGTAACGGTGCAAAGGCTGGAGGAAGCCGCTTTGCGCCGCGCCAAGGAAGCGGCCGAGGAAGCGACCCGCGCCAAGAGCGTATTTCTGGCCAACATGAGTCATGAAATCCGAACGCCGATGAACAGTATTCTCGGATTCATCCATTTGGCCCTCGAGACCGAGTTGTCGCCCGGGCAGAGGGACTATCTTCACAAAGCCAACCACTCGGCCCGGACTCTTCTCGGCATCATCAACGATATCCTGGACTATTCGAAGAGCGAAGCCGGAAAGATCGAGCTGGAACGAGTGGTTTTCAGCCTGGACGGTACTCTGCAAAACATCGCGAACTTGTTCTTTCCGAAGATTGAGAAGAAGGGACTGGAGCTTCTCATGGACGTCGCTCCCGATGCGCCGCGGCTGCTAACGGGCGATCCATTGCGGCTGGAGCAGGTTATCAGCAATTTGGTCGCCAATTCGGTCAAGTTCACGGAAACGGGTGGAATCCGCATCCGAGTGGAAATGCAGGAGCAGGGAGAGAGCGAGGTACTGCTGCGTTTCTCCGTTCAGGATACCGGCATCGGACTGTCCGAGGAAGAGATCGGCCGGTTGTTTCGGCCCTTCACCCAGTCCGACAACTCCATCACGCGGCGATACGGGGGGACCGGCCTGGGCCTTGCGATTTCCCGCTACCTGATCACGCTCATGGGGGGAGCGATCACCGTCGCCGGCTCACCGGGACAGGGCTGCACTTTTTCCTTCACCGCCAGGTTCGGCATATCGGATCGCGCAACCGAGCATCCCAAACCGGATGTCACGTTCCACGAGATGGTTCGACCGATCCACGGCAGCCGTATCCTGCTGGTGGAAGACAACAGGTTGAACCGGGAACTGGCCCAGGAGTTCCTCGAAAGAGCCGGGTTCCATGTCACCACCGCAAACCACGGGGGTGAAGGCGTGGAGCGGATTCGCGCGGCCCGTTTCGACGCCGTGCTCATGGACCTGCAAATGCCTGGGATGGACGGCTTCCAGGCCTGCGCGCTGATGAGAGAGCTTCCTCACGGAGAGAGGGTCCCCATCATCGCCATGACGGCGGCAGCCATGCCGGGGGACAAACAGGCCTGCATCGAAGCCGGAATGAACGGCCACGTCTCGAAGCCCGTCATGCCGCACGAGTTGTTGAACGCCCTGCTCGAGTGGATTCCGCACAAAAACCGGGGGAATGCCGTTGAACTGCCGGCGTCGTTTTCTTCCGAGCCGTTCCCGCCGATTGCCGGGATCGACGGCAGAGAGGCCGCCATGCGGATGGGCGGCGACATCGCGTTGTTCGACTCCTTGCTCTCCCACATGGTTACGGATTGTTCGGATACGCTTTCACTGGTGCGCGCGGACCTGTCGGAGGGCAGAAGCGATGAGGCGGCTCATCGGCTGCATACGCTACGCGGGGTCGTCGGGAACATATCCGCCGTCGAGGTTACAGCGCTCGCCTTGCAGGCCGAAACCGCCATTAGCGAAGGAAATCGGGCGATCCTTCCCGAACTGCTCGCAAGCCTGGAGGCATCCATGGAGCGACTGACGTCGGATGTGGGGCGGTACCTCGCGGAGGCGAAGACGGCCGCAGGCGACGGGGCGCTCGATGACGGCTCCCCGCATGCGCCGGGCAAGGAGGAGTTCGCCCGGCTGACAGCGGCTCTCAAGGACAACAGCATCAAGGCCATGGGTTATTTCGACGCATTGCGGCAGGACCTGGCCCGCGGGTGCGGGAGCGGGACTGTCGACAACCTCGCCGAAGCCGTGGAGGCATTGCGTTTCGGTGACGCACTCGCCATTCTGGAACGAATAGCGAAAGAGAATAGAAAGGAAGAGTGACCGTTGTTCCAGTTGCCGACCACTTCCGATGCTCTCCCGGCCGCCGATCTTCTCATCGTGGACGACGACCCGGGAACGATCAAGCTTCTGGCCTCGATGCTCGACGACATGGGGGAAATCCGCTTTGCGACGAACGGCGAAGACGCCCTGCGAATGGTCAGGGCAAAGCCCCCCGATCTGATTCTTCTGGACGCCATGATGCCCGGCATGAACGGCTTCGACCTGTGCAAAACGCTCAAGAGGAACCCGGAACTCGGGAACCTGCCCATCCTGTTCATCACAGCCCGAACGGATATGGAAAGCGAAGTACGCGCTCTCGATGCGGGCGCCGTGGATTTCATAACCAAGCCTCCCAATCCGCCGATCGTCCGGGCGCGGGTAAGGACCCATCTGACCCTGAAGCAGCGGACCGACCAGCTTCGCAGACTCTCTTCCATCGATTTCCTCACGGGCATCCCCAACAGGCGCGCCTTCGACACCGCCCTGGAGCAGGAGTGGCGCCGGGCCTACCGAACCGGAAACCCGCTTTTCGTGCTCATGATCGATGTGGACTGTTTCAAGAGCTACAACGATCACTACGGCCACCAGGCAGGCGATGACTGCCTGCGGGCGATAGCCGGGGTGCTGAAATCCTCGGTGAACCGCTCGGGGGAAGCGGCGGCCCGGTACGGGGGCGAGGAATTCGCCGTGGTCCTGCCGGGGTCCAATGCCGAGGAGGCTTTGCTGCTTGCGGAGAAGATGCGCATGGGAGTATCCGCTCTCAACATCCCTCATGCGCGGTCGGAGATTTCACCGAACGTCACCATCAGCATAGGGGTGGCGGGCATTGCTTCCCCCCGTTGCGCTTCGTCCGGGCAACCGGGTCATTCCGACTCCTGTTCCGCGGCGGGCAAATGTCCGGATGGGCTGTGGAGACTGGTGAAAACAGCCGACAAGGCTCTCTACGAGGCCAAGAGGCAGGGCCGCAACAAGACGGTGCGCTCGATGCTCCCCATGAGTCCATCCGAGGAAGGGTGAGCCCTTACCGCGACGTGCCACGGGAACCGGCTCCCGGCTGTCCATCCCCGCCGGGCGATCCGGCGGCGCGGTTTGCCCCGATTGTGATGAGCCGGGTCGTTCCGCCGCCGTTTTTTCCGTATTCCCGGACACAAATACTTGTACTGATGATTCTCGCGTCCTAAATTCATTATAATTATAAATAACGTGTGTTTGTCTTTTCGGACTCCGATTCATCGCCGTTCGCCGGGCCGGGCTGGAACTGCCCGCTCCGCGTCCGCCATGCGTTGCGAAGAGGAACAGGCAAGATGGACAAGAATTCCCTTGATTCCAGATTGGAAGAGCTTCGACAGCAGGCAGAAAAACTGCTGGAGAATTCCGGCCGGGACAAATCGGCGGAATTTTCCCACGTGGACATTTTGCACCTCATCTATGAACTCGAGGTCCATCAGGCCGAACTGCGTATCCAAAATGAGGAGCTTCGGCTGACACAGCAGGAACTGGAGCGGTCCCGAAGGGAGTACTCCGATCTCTACGACTTCGCGCCCGCGGGTTACGTCATCGTCAACCGCAAGGGGGTCGTCGTCAAGGCGAACCGGGCGGCCCTCGACCTGCTGGGGCGCTCGAAGGACAAAATCATGGGCCGTGGGTTTTCCCAGTTCATCTATCATAAAGACCGAAACGCCTACTTCGATCTGATCCAGGAGATCGCCCCGGGCAGAAAGCGTGCGGGGGAGATCAGGCTTCTCAGGGGAAACGATCCCTTTTGCGCCAGGGTGGAGATCACGCCATCGGTGAGCGACGATGCCCATTTCAGCGGGTGGCGCATCGTGTTTGCGGATATCTCCGACCGCAAGCGCGCGGAAGAGGAACTCAGGAAGAAATCGCTCTACCTGGAAGAATCCAACGCGGCCCTCAGAGCGCTGCTGAGAGAAAGGGAGCATGACAGGAAGGAGCTTGAAGAGACGATTCGGAACAATGTCGGAATGCTGATAGACCCCTACCTTGACAGGTTGAAGAAGAGCAAACTCAATGAAAACCAGAGAATCCAGCTCGACATCCTGGAGACGCATTTTCACCAGATCACCTCTCCGTTCACCCGGAAGCTCGCTGTTATCGATTTGAGGCTCACTCCCACGGAGACGCGGGTTGCGGCCCTGGTGAAAGAGGGAAAATCCACCAAGGAAATCTCGGAGGTCCTGGGCATTGCGGAGAGGTCCGTGGCCGTTCACCGGGAGCACATACGAGCAAAACTGGGGCTGAGGGGGAAGCGGTCGAACCTGAGATCCCACCTGCTGTCACTCTCCTGAGGCCGCCGTTTTACCTAGCCGAACCGGGTATTCCATATGCTTTCAAGCCGTGATGCTCTCCCGCGAAACCCTGCTTAACATAGTCTTGAGGCGCTGAGAGCAATCATTGTCGCCATATTGAACATTTACTTGATTTGAGAGATGAATTTGCGGGGTCACGGGCTTGCATCGTGGAACGGCATAATCCGTACGATCCGAAGTGACGTACCGGATGATTACAGCGTGAAAGCGTGGAAGGAATAGAATTGTGGAAAGATATATTTGCATTCACGGGCATTTTTTCCAGGAGCCACGGGAAAACCCCTGGCTCGAAGAAATCGAGATTCAGGATTCTGCGTACCCGTACCATGATCGCAACGAGAAGGTCTGCGCCGAATGCTATGAGCCCAACGCCCGAGCACGGCTCATGAACTCGGAAGGAAGAATCGTACAACTGGTGAACAACTACACGAAGATGAGTTTTGATTTCGGGCCGACACTTCTCACCTGGCTGGAACGCCTCCGCCCCGAGGTATATGAAAGCATCCTGGAAGCGGACCGTATCAGCGTGGACCTCTATTCCGGCCACGGCTCCGCCGTCGCCCAGACGTACAATCATATGATCATGCCTCTCGCCGGCAGTCGCGACAAGAGCACCCAGGTCTACTGGGCAGTGAGAGATTTCCGGAAGCGGTTCAAGCGAGACCCGGAAGGGATGTGGCTCCCCGAATGCGCCGTCGATACGGAGACCCTGGACCTTCTGGCCCAGCACGGCGTCAAATTCACCATCCTTGCCCCCCGGCAGGCGGCAGGGACAAGGAGGCTGGAAGGCGGCGGGTCCGAGTGGGACAGCGTGGACGGGGATAAGCTCGACTGCTCGATGCCGTATCTCTACCGGCTCCCTTCGGGAAAGACGATAAGTCTGTTCTTCTACAACGGTCCCATATCCAACGCCGTTGCTTCCGGGGACCTGTTGAGAGATGGAACGGTATTCGCCGATGCGCTGGCGTCCGCCTTCGGTGACGGAGCGGAGGGAGCGGACGGAACGGAGGGAGCGGACGGAGCGCGACTCGTTCACGTTGCAAGCGAAGGGGAACACTACGGGCATCACCACATCAATGGCGACATGGCCCTCGCCTACTGCCTCAACCAGGTCGAGTCCGGGGGAACGGCGAAGATCACCAACTACGGGGAATTTCTCGAGAAGCATCCCCCGACCCATGAGGTTCGGATTCGTGAGAACTCCTCCTGGAGCTGCTCCCATGGAGTGGAGCGGTGGAGAAGTGACTGCGGATGCAACACCGGTCGCTTTCCGGGGTGGAAGCAGCACTGGCGAAAACCGCTCCGGGAGGTGATGGACGCCCTCCGCGACCAGATGGCTCCCGCCTATCAGCATACGGTCTCCAGGTATTTGAGAGACCCGTGGGCGGCAAGGGACGACTACATCGAACTGGTTTTGGACAGGTCCCCCGAGAATGTGGAGTCGTTCTTCGGGAGACATGCGCAGGGCGAGCTTTCGGCGGAGAAGAAGGTGCAAATCCTCAAGCTCCTCGAAGTCCAGCGTTACGCCATGTACATGTATGCAAGCTGTGGATGGTTCCACGAGGATGTGTCGGAGCCCGAATCCCTCAAGGTCATCGAGTACGCCGCCAGGGCCATGCAACTGTTCGAGGAGGCGTTGGGGTTCTCCCTGGAGTCGCAGTTCATCGCGAACCTGGAACAGGTCCCGGCCAGTGGGGATTCGAACGCCCGGACGCTGTACGAGAGATGGATCATTCCGGAGAAGGTCGATCTTCCGAGGGTCGGGGCGCACTACGCCATATCGTCCCTTCTGCACGACTATCCGCAGCAGATGAGCATTTTCAATTACTCCGTGGACAGTTGGAACTACGAGAAGATGAAATCCGGAAGGCTCACCCTCGCAACCGGTCAGGCGCGAATCCGCGACACGACTACCTGGGACGAAAGCGTCCGGACTTTCGCCGCGCTACATTTCGGGGATCACAACATTATGGGGGGACTGGGCGATTTTGACGACACGCAAAGGTTCGAAGCGCTACGGGCGGAGGTCCGGGAGGCCTTCGAGAGGGGCAACAGCACGGAGATCGTGCAGATATTGGGCAGGCGCTTCGGGAAACACAACTACTCCCTGAAGGACCTTTTCCTGGATGAACAAAGGAAGGTGCTCGGGAAGATACTCGAGGTCAATACCGCGGGGATCGAAGTCCCATACCGGGAGATTTACGAGCAGAATACCGCGCTCATGAATTTCATGAGCGTTCTGCACATCCCGATTCCCGGTCTGATCCTGGCTGCCGCCGAGCAGATCATCAATATCGATTTGAAAGGCGCCTTCACCTCTGAAGACATAGATTTGGAGAAGCTGGAGAGGCTCATAACCGAAGCCCGAAAGTGGGGTGTGGGGATCGACGGCCCCGGAATTGCCGCGGCCGCCACCCTGTGGCTCGCCCAGGAAATAGAGGCGATCGGCTCCTCGGGTGGGGACGGGGACGGCCACGGCGGGGGAACGCCGGGTTGCGGCGGCGGCGCCTCGGCGGGCGACGGCTACGACAGTGCATCGCCGGACTACGGCAGCGCCTCGGCGGGCGAGGGCTACGACAGTGCATCGCCGGACTACGGTAGCGCTTCGGCGGGCGACGACAGCGGCGCAGCGACCGGCGACGGCGGCGCAACGACCGGCGACCGGAATGCATGGGCCTGCGGCGGTGACGCATCGCCCGGCGGTGGTAACGCATCATCAGAATCTCCAGGCGGCGGGAACGCATCGCCCGGAAGGATCTGCAAGGTCCTGAAGCTGCTCGGACCTCTGCAACTCGACCTGGACCTTTGGAAGATCCAGAACATGCACTTCCTCATTCGGGAAAACGGCCGGTACGAAAGGATGCGGGAGGAAGCGCGAGCGGGAGACGAGGAGGCAGGGAATTGGCTGGATGATTTCTGTCGCCTGGGGCGACTACTCAACATCGAGGTGGAGCACGCTGAAAGATGCGGAATGTGAGTGAGTCAAGATTGCAGGACGTGAAGTTCCAGTTCCCATCGATGAGCGCCGGCGCTCAGTGCCTTCCGGCGTCGGAGATCGTTGCGGGAACCTGCCTCGAGAGCCGGGAGGCTTCTTCCGAAGCGCTCAACGCCTTCCGGCGTCGGAGGTGAGACCGTTGCAGTCCGACAGGCGCTCTCGTGCGTGGCGGAAAGCGTGAGCGCTCAACGCCTTCCGGCATCGGAGATCGTTGCAGCGCGACGAACAAAGCCTCAACCCGTTCACGAATTTGCGGATGCGTTGCCGGCCCCGGTCGGCAACGTATTGGAGACAATTTCTTCTTGCTTGCGTTCATTTTGACCCCTTTTTATACATAACCATTGAACGGCATGTCGAAATTTTTATTTCCGAGCCCGCAAACCCAGCATTCATGCGGATCGTATGACACGTTTGCGTTACTTTTAGGAGTTGTTCATGGCGCTCTTATGGGTCGCCGACCCCTTGTTTTCGGCCTCCGGAGGCCCCAAAATCTCTGAAAGTTCCACACATATCGATTAATTTCACTACAGCGCCTTTCATGTTCCCTCCGCGCCCATCGGGCCGAGATGTCCGGAGTACTTCTTATTCATGTATTCCGCCTTGAACCGCTCCACAATCGTGTCGTAGTTTCCAGCGATGGCCTTGAGCCCCTTCTGGTCTACGTCTTTGAGGACCATGCAAATAAATTCGAGATGTTCCAGAAACAGCAACGGGCTGTCGGCATCGCCGACACGGGCTTTCGACTGCCGGGCCGTTTCAGTGGTCATTTCGGTTTTCATCCACCTGCATGCCGCCGTTATCGCCCGACTGTCCAGAGTATCGAGCGCATTTTCGATGAGCTTTTGATGGATCTGAAACTTCTTGAGCTTGAGATCGGAAAGGGCTTTCCGGCGTTCCTTTCTGCATTCCCCCCAGTTTCCCTGTTCGGCCCATCGTTTGAGTTGGGTTTCCGAAACGCCCGTCTTCAGGTAAACCTCACCGAAAGTGAGACCCTCGTACACGTACAGTTCTTCGGCTTTCTCCCGAATCTCCCAGGAATATTCCTTCCTAGCCATGATTCCATCCCTCCGGTCCAGGTGTGAGTTTCCGTGAGTGTGGGTTTCCGTGAGATCGACGGTGATGTTCGTCCCGGCGGCGCTCATCGGGAACGGCGGCGCTCCCCCCACGGACCCGGACATGCGCCGTTCGGTATTTTGTATCTTTATACCTACTACCTTCAGTCCGGAAGAATCGCCCACGGAAACGTTCTAATCAAGGCATTCATGCATGTCAACATACAGATTTGAATGCTCACAATCGGATTGGAGCGCTGATTGGATTGGACTACTCACAATTGGATTTGAGCGCTAATTGGATTGGACTATGTCACAGTTGGATTCGAATGCAAAATTGGATTGGAGCGCTGATTGGATTGGACTACTCACAATTGTATTGGAAATTAAAATCAGATTGGACTGCAAAAGAGTGCGGCTCTTTTACGACGACGGTCCAGACGACAAGTCTGAAAACGTAATTTGGCCGCATCAATGTGCCGTTGCGCTTGAACCTCCAACTGGTGGAGTTGATGAGCCAGACCTTTTTGGGTGGCTGCAAGCTCCTGACAATGGTCAAAACCCTGCACCGGGAGGGGACCGAGGTCATCCTGGACGTCGTCTACAACCACACCGCCGAAGGCAACCACCTCGGTCCCACGCTTTGTTACCGCGGCATCGACAACACCGCCTATTACCGGCTGGTTGCCGACAACCGGCGCTATTACATGGATTATACCGGATGCGGCAATTCGATGAACATGATCAACCCGAGGACGCTCCAACTCATCATGGACAGCCTGCGGTACTGGGTGCTGGAGATGCACGTCGACGGTTTCCACTTCGATCTTGCCGCCACGCCGGCACGCGAACTCCATGAGGTGAATCGGCTCTCCGCGTTCTTCGATATCATCCACCAGGACCCCGTGCTCTCGCAGGTAAAGCTCATTGCCGAGCCGTGGGAACTTGGCATGGGAGGCTATCAGGTCGGAAACTTTCCGGTTTTATGGACCGAGTGGAACGTAGAATATCGGGATGCTCTGCGACGCTACTGGAAGGGAGAGGACGGGCAGATTGGCAGTGTGGCCTACCGCATCACGGGAAGCAGCAATCTCTATGAGAGGACCGGCCGCAGGCCTTACGCCAGCATCAATTTCGTCACCGCACACGACGGGTTTTGCCCAAAACGTGATCCCCATGGAAAGGAAGGAAACCAATGATTCAGCAGGCAATTGACCGTATCCTCGAACTCGCGGCCCCCACACTCTTCGACATCAAGGGCTGCAACTACTCCAGCCGCCGGCTCCACAAGGTCGAAGATCCGCTCCCGGACATCCTGGAGGTGAACACCCTCACCGGCCTGATCGATTACCTCGACACCAACATCGACACGCTCGAACGGGACCGGCTCTTCATCCACATCGAAATCCCATCTCGGTAAGCCTGTGCATGCCCATGACGGAGGGATTTCGCAACAGGCCGGTTGTGCTCCGCTCAAAGGCCAAATTTCCGAAATTCTCCACCGGCTACTTCTATCCCCACTACGAGTTCATGATCTTCTTGCAGATGAACTTGGTCCGCACGGAAGTGATCGACAGGCTCCTTCAGCTCTTCGGAAACATCAGCAGCGAGGAGATTCGCACCTCAATCGATGACGGCGTTACGCAGCAGATTGTTGCCAAACAGGGGATCAAGCTGGTAGACTGGGCGACGGTTCCGAACCCGGTGCTTCTCCAGCCCTACAGAACGTTCCCGGAAGTCGAGCAACCGGCGTCCCCGTTCATCATCAGGCTGAAGGAGAAGGCCGAAAAGCCGGCCATCGCCTTCTTCGAGGCGGACGGTGGCGCGTGGGAAATCGACGCCATTCATGGGATCAGAGACTGGCTCAAGGAAAGGGTCGATATCCCGATTATCGCGTAGCGGATAAATGAACCAACCGTGGCGCGGTCCCCCGGCCGCGCCGATCTTCACATCAGTCAATTCCAGCCTGCATGAGTCCAGACGGCAGTCCTGTGCACCGTCCTACAGCCCAACCATTTTCCGTCATCGTAACCGTAACCAGGCGGGAGCGATAATTGCATCCCTTGACACCGCATTGAAATTGTGGTTTCCAGGAATTAAACTAAGGGCGAGTAATGGTAAGTCTCTTAGTGAAAAAAGTTGCAATAAGTCTGTTGCCTTTAAGGAGATAGGGAGATGGCAAAGCTTCATATCAAGGTGGAAATGAACAAGGGAAGAATAGGTATTCCCCTTGGTAAGCTGGCAACCATAACCGAGGAAATCTATGAGTTCCTAAAGATGGTTTGCGAGGATGTCTCCCTTGAATCCATCGCAAAAAACTGGCTCGCCCTGGATTTTGCCAATGGTTCGGTCTCCCTCAGAATTGAGAACCCGGAGCATGTGGATGATATTCCCGCCGCTAGATTTACCCGCACAATAGAGCGAATCATGGATTTTAAGCTGGATCGCGCCGATGATTACTCCGATATTAACCGAAGAACGTTGGAGCAATATGCCAGGATAGGAAAGTGCATCGATATTGACGAAACCGTTCTCTTTGGTATTCCTGAAATATATAATCCCGAAGCGGATAACGTGGGAGCAATGCAATGGAAGGCCCTGTCCAGGCAAACATCCAACCAGATAGAGGAATATTTTGATAAGCCGGCCAAATATGAATACTGTGGAGGGGTGCAGGGAACCATCTATTCGTTGGTAAAGGAAGTCGGAAGACCATATTTTATCCTGACCACGATCGACACGGAACAAAAAGTAAAATGCTTCTACAAGGAGCACATGTATAACCAAGTCATTAACCTTTTATTGGAAAAGGATGCCATAGTCAATGTATCCGGCATGATTACGGCAAATCTGGCGGATAGAAAAATAGAGCACATTGTTGCGGAAAAATTTATTCAGTCTCCGAAGTTCAGTGATGATGATTTCAAGGAGTTTTTTGGTTGCGCCCCCAATCTTACGGGGAAATCGACCACGCTGGAATTCATAAGAAAAATAAGAAATGCCCACTAAACCAAGAGTTTATCTTGATACATGGTGTTTTATTGAAATGGCCTGCAAGAATGTCTCGGAGGGGGTGCCCGCCGAGGAAGAAGTCGATGCCTGGTTTTGCAGGAAGCTGGTGGAATCATCCAGAAAAGGCGATCTGGTTTTGTATACGTCCCTTTTAACCCTTGCGGAATGCTTGCACGTCGGGCACACCAGAAAAGGCGATAGAAATGTACCGGAAAAGGCCAGAGATCTCTTTGATCGACTTATAACATCCGGAAATAGCGGAATTACCGCTATTGAGCCGAGTATCTTTGTAATTCGTAGAGCCGTGGACTTATCCTGGGTTGATAAAATCAATCTAAGTCCTTTTGATGGAATTCATATCGCCTCGGCATTGGAAGTGGGCTGCAAAGAATTTCTTACTGGAGACATGAAGCTCATTAACAGAGGCAAAAAGCGGCTCGCCGGATTAGGATTAAATCTTTTATTGCCAAGCCAAACAGAATTGTTACCTGCCGAATATCGTCAAATAAAAGCCATCCCGCTGGAACATAACTCGATTTGAGTCTGGCCCTTTTGGGTTGGAGAGTTAACTTGGCTCCTGGAGCCATTCTGTGCAAGTGCCCATTCCAGCCGTTTGTGCCGGAACTGCAATTTGATCCAGTGAAACTGAGCATTGGCAAGGGATTGCGGACGATAAAGCTAAAGCATTGAGCAGATTTACCAATGTTCGGCCAATTTCCGGTGGTTTTGCTCTGATCATAGCCCGTCAACCCGCATGGTGACTCAATTTGGTCCCAACCCAAAAGGGCCAGACTCACTCGATTACTCGATTCAGCCGACTATCTTTCCCTTCTACCTGAATCCGTGAGGGTACAAATATCAAATTACCTATATTAGTACACATAGGTATTTGCATTAAAACATCAATTCTGGTATATTTGCACCTCAAAAAAACTCACCT